>NZ_JBBIAM010000159.1:0-18579 GCF_054185185.1 Bradyrhizobium sp. UFLA05-153 | reverse complement strand
CTTGCACAATCGAATACTTGCTCACGTCAAATCACAGCGACAGATCAATCGCTTCCGAATTCTTCACGGGCGACTCTCTGGTTTCGACGACCAGACGCCAGAGACGATCGTGGCTACGGCGGACCGCTTGAACGCCATCGGCGTTGATGTCCCGTTCCTCAGCATTCTTACGCCGTTCCGCGGCACCCCTCTCTATGAAGAGCATCTGTCCAGCAGGCGCATTCTCGTCGAGCGGGATTGGCCACATTACAATGGTTACAGTGTCGCATTCGAGCCGGCGCGGATGTCCCCCGATGAGCTTCTCCAAGCGCATCGCGCCCTGTGGAAGCGGGCCTTTGGCCCGAAGGCAGTATTCCAACGTCTAGCCGGTGCCGCGGGCCGCCTCAACCGTGGAGGATTGATGTTGGCGGCGTCAATGAACGGCTTTTACGGGCTAAAGCGTCTCACAGGCAATTTGCCCATTGATCCGCCCACCATCGACGCGAGCCGGATCCGTCATCCCTTCCCTGATGAGCGCTCCGCTCAGCCTGAACTCGTGACGACTGCTGACAGGTGAGTATAGCTGCGACCGAGGCGCTGAAATCCCCGGCCAGCCCGCTAGCCGCCGCGCAGCGCGGACTCGATGGTCTTGCCAAGTGCGTCGAGCTGAAACGGCTTTTGCAGCGCCGGCCGGTCGCGATACTGCTCGGGCAGGCCGGATGAGCCGTAGCCGGTGGCGAAGATGAAGGGCCGGCCCTTGGCCTTGATGACGTCGGCGACCGGCGAGATCACCTTGCCGTTGACGTTGACGTCGAGGATGGCGAAATCGAATTCGGTCGACTGTGCAAGCCGCATCGCTTCGGCAATGTCGCCGGCCTCGGCCGCGACCTTGTAGCCAAGCTCTTCGAGCATGTCTGCGACCATCATCCTGATCATGACCTCGTCTTCGACGAGGAAAACAGAACCGCCCGCAGTCATCCGTGAGTCCTTGCCCTTCCCATCAAACGTTCGCAGATAAAACCATGCGACGCAACGAGCGTTTGGACAAACCCCAATCTGGAAATGCCGGCATGACCAATTCCGCGTAAAGCAGTTTATGTGGTCAGATGCCGTGACAGAAGTTTATCATGGGTTCCTGCGCTGGAACAAGAATCCTGCGGCTGCGACGAAGGTCTCAGCTGCATGGCAGGTTAGACCCGGCCGAGATCAAAACGCGACGAAAAATTAGCATGACCACCAATCAGCATCCGCCGGAAAAAATGATGTTTCAGCTCACGCTGCGACGTCGCGGCATCAGTGACCAGGCGGTGCTGCGCACCATGGAAGAGGTGCCACGCGATCTGTTCGTCGAGGCGGCTGACCGGGAGGATGCCTACCGCGACAGCGCCTTGCCGATCGCCTGCGGGCAGACTATCAGCCAGCCCTTCGTCGTCGCCTACATGACCGAGCAGCTTCAGTTGCAGAAGCGGCATCGCGTGCTGGAGATCGGCACGGGCTCCGGTTACCAGGCCGCAGTGCTGTCGCGGCTTGCCGGGCATGTCCTGACGGTCGAGCGCTATCGAAAACTCGCCGATACGGCGCGCGCCCGGCTCGAAAAGCTCGACTGCCACAATGTGGAAGTGATGCTGGGTGACGGTCTCGATCTGCCCGCCAATATCGGTCCCTTTGACCGCATCATCGTCACCGCCGCGATGGAAGAGATCCCGGACAATCTGATCGCGCGGCTGGAGGTCGGGGGCGTCCTGATCGCACCTGTCGGCCCCCATCAGGGGGTGCAGACCCTGATCCGCCTGACCCGCACCGAGACGGGGACCGAGCGCAGGGAACTCGTCGATGTTCGTTTCGTGCCAGCGCTGCCTGGCGTAGCGCGCGAGCTCTAGAATTCCGGATCGGCTGTGCTGCCAACACCTTATTGGGAGGGTTAAGCGGTTATTTACTCGGCACGTGTTTACTTAAAAAACCAGTTCAGTTGCGTACGAGTGAGTAACCATGTCCGCTCTTGCCGAGTTGCTTTACTCGCGCCGCGTGCCGCAGGTCGCGGTGCTGGCGCTGATCTCGTTCGGTTTCGCCGGATGCAGCGCCGATATGTCGTCGCGGCTTTCGCAATCCAACTTCTCCAACCCCTTCGCGTCCCAGGACTCCACGGGGTCGGTGCAGCAGGCGCCGCCGCCGCAGCGAGAGCTGCCGCAATATTCACGGCCGCAGACACAGCCCGGCTATTATCAGTCCCTGCCGTTGCCGCCGCCGGCGATCGCCGCGCCGCAATCCTCTCCCGTCGCAGGAGGCGGGGGTGTAGCCGGAGGCGGGCGTGGCATGGGGTCCTATGCGCCGCCGTCACAGCCGCATCTTGAAGCCACCGGCACCGTGCCGCCGCGCTCGGTTGCCGCGGCCCGTCCCTCCGGCGGAACCAAGATCATCGTCGGTACCAGCGACACGCTCGACGTACTTGCCAAGCGCTATCACGTCACCCCGCAGGCGATCCTTGCCGCCAACGGCTACAAGGGGCCGCGCACGCTCTCGCCCGGCCAGCAGCTCGTCATTCCGCACCCGGCAGCAACCGCCGCAGCGCCTGCGCCGGCATTGGCTCCGGTTGCCGCAGCGCCAGTCGCGGCGCCCGCAGCAAAGCCGGTGGCGGCCGTCAGCGCTCCGTCCAGTACCCACTTCGTCAATCGTGGTGACACGCTCGCCAGCATTGCACGCAAGAACCACATTCCGGTGGCTGAGCTC
This sequence comes from Bradyrhizobium sp. UFLA05-153, assembly GCF_054185185.1. Lineage (NCBI taxonomy): Bacteria > Pseudomonadati > Pseudomonadota > Alphaproteobacteria > Hyphomicrobiales > Nitrobacteraceae > Bradyrhizobium > Bradyrhizobium sp. UFLA05-153. The sequence continues at coordinate 15,873 of NZ_JBBIAM010000159.1, read as the reverse complement.
GCGCGCGCCAATGGTCTCGATTCCTCCGCCAAGCTCAAGCTCGGCACCAAGCTGACCGTGCCGGGCGGCAAGACTGCGGCCGTCGCCGCGCCTGCTGCCCCGGTGGCGGTGGCCGCCGCGCCCGTCGCCGTTGCCCAGCAGCCTGCCGCGGTCGCAACCGTGCCCGCCACCAGGGTCGCTTCCGCCGCGCCGCCGGTGCAGAGCGCACGGCTGGCGCAAGCCACCGCCAATGTCGAAGAGAAGTCCGCCGAAACGCCGGCGAAGGCCGCGGACGCCACCGGCGCGCTGCCGACCTTCCGCTGGCCGGTCCGCGGCAAGGTGATCACGAGCTACGGCGCCAAGACCAACGGCAAGAGCAATGACGGCATCAATCTCGCGGTGCCCGAAGGTACGCCGGTCAAGGCGGCTGAAGACGGCGTCGTTGCCTATTCCGGCAACGAGCTGAAAGGCTACGGCAATCTGGTCCTGGTTCGCCACTCCAACGGCTACGTCACCGCATATGCCCATGCGAGTGAGCTGTTGGTGAAACGCGGCGATACCATCAAGCGCGGCCAGGTCATTGCCAAGTCGGGTCAATCCGGTGAAGTGGCATCGCCGCAACTTCACTTCGAGATCCGTAAGGGTTCAAACCCGGTTGACCCGCTTCAATTCCTGAACGGGGCGTGAGGCGTTAATTCAGTTTAGGCTCTGGGAGCAGGGCGCGCGACCTGCGCAATGAAACTGTCATCGCCCGCCTTGTGCGCAATTGCGCACTGGGGCGGGCGATCCAGTATTCCAGAGACAGCGACGGGATACGGAGAAGCCGCGGCGTACTGGATTCCCCGCTTTCGCGGGGAATGACACCGGTGGGTTGGCAAGAGCCTTCCGACCTAATTCGGCGTCAGCTTCACACCCAGCCGTCCCGCCAGTTCCTGCACGAACTGCCAGGCGACGCGGCCGGAGCGTGAGCCGCGCGTGGTCGACCATTCCAGGGCCTCGCGCTCCAGCGCCTCGCCGTCGACCTTGATGCCGAAATGGCCGCAATAGCCGCGCACCATCGCGAGATATTCGTCCTGGCTGCAGCGGTGGAAGCCGAGCCACAGGCCGAACCGGTCCGACAGCGAGACCTTCTCTTCGACTGCTTCACCGGGGTTGATCGCGGTGGAGCGCTCGTTCTCGATCATGTCGCGCGCGAGCAGGTGACGGCGGTTAGAAGTGGCGTAGAGGATGACGTTGTCGGGCCGGCCCTCGATGCCGCCTTCGAGCACGGCTTTGAGCGATTTGTAGGACGCGTCATTGCCATCGAAGGAGAGATCGTCGCAGAACACGATGAAGCGGAAGGATGAGCTGCGCAATTGCTCCATCAGCGCAGGCAGCGTCTCGATGTCCTCGCGATGAATCTCGATCAGCTTCAATTTTTCGGCGGCTTTCCGGTGCGCGTTGATGCTGGCATGTGCCGCCTTCACCAGCGACGACTTGCCCATGCCGCGCGCGCCCCAGAGCAGGGCGTTGTTGGCAGGTAGGGCGTTTGCGAAGCGCTCGGTGTTCTCGATCAGGATGTCCCGCATCCGGTCGATGCCCTTGAGTAGGAAGAGGTCGACACGGCTGACCCGCGGTACCGCCGAGAGGCGGCCGTCCGGATGCCAGACGAAGGCGTCGGCACGCTCGAACGAGGTGGGCGCGTTAGTCCCGGGCGCCTGGGTCGAAAGGTGCGCGGCAATGGTCTCCAGCGCACGTACGATGCGCTCCTGCGCGAGGTCGGCGCCGTTCGCCGTGGGGCGTTTTGCCGCGAGGCGGGCGGACTTTCGGGTAGGTGTCTTGGTGGCCTTACCGCGGGCGGTTTTGCTTGGTTTTTTGGGCATGTCCGAAGTTCCTGAGAATGCAGCCTTATCGGGCCTGAGCGCCGCCGGCAAGGTGGCCAAATCGTCAGTCTGGCAGCGTTGCAATTGGGACCGCGGCCGCTATAGTCCGCGCGAAATTTGACCGGCCCGGCTGGCCTGAGGGGGCCATGCCGGCCCTCTCCCCGTTCACGAGGATCGTCCGAATGTTCATTACCCCTGCGTATGCCCAGGCCGCGGGCGCCGGCGACACCAACAGCATGTTGATGTCGCTGCTGCCGTTCGCCCTGATCTTCGTGATCATGTACTTCCTGATTCTGCGCCCGCAGCAGAAGAAGGTGCGCGACCATGCCGACCTCGTGAAGAACATTCGCCGCGGCGACACGGTCGTGACCTCGGGCGGCCTCGTCGGCAAGGTCACCAAGGTCGTCGATGACGACCAGATCGAGTTCGAAATTTCCGACGGCGTGCGGGTGCGGCAGATGCGCCAGATGATTTCCGGCGTGCGCGCCAAGGGCGAGCCGGCCAAGGAAAGCGCCAAGGACGACTCGGCGAGCTGATCGCTCGCTTGAGCCTCGTATTCTCCTGATCTGACAGGTTCACTCGATGTTGTATTTCACGCGGTGGAAGGCGCTGGGGATCATCCTGCTGGCGCTGATCGTGTGCCTCTGCGCGGTCCCGAACTTCTTCCCCGAAGCGCAGGTCAAGACCTGGCCCGCCTGGGCGCAGCGCCGGCTCGTGCTCGGCCTCGACCTTCAGGGCGGCTCGTATCTGCTGCTCGAGGTGGACTCCAACTACGTCAAGAGGCAGAAGCTCGACCAGATCCGCGACGACGTCCGCCGCGTGCTGCGTGACAACAAGATCGGGTACACCGGGCTTGTGACCAAAGGCGATGCCGTCGAGGTCCGAGTGAAGGATACCGACCTATCCGCCGCGCTCGAGAAGATTCGCGAATTGTCGCAGCCCTTGGGCGGTTTGCTCGGCTCCAATGGCCAGCGCAGCCTGGAAGTCTCCGACGCTGGGGGCGGCCTGATTCGTTTGACCGTGCCTCAGGCGGCCATCACCGAACGCATCCGGCAGACCATCGAACAGTCGATTCAGATCGTCGAGAAGCGCGTCAACGAACTTGGCACGGTCGAACCGGTGATTCAGCGGCAGGGAACCGACCGAATCCTGGTTCAGGTGCCGGGCCTGCAGGACCCGACCCGGCTGAAGATTATTCTCGGCCAGACCGCGAAGATGGAATTCCGCATGGTGGATACCTCTGTGCCGCCCGACCAGGCGCAGCGGGGCAGCCTGCCGGCCGAATCCGAACTCCTGATGAGCGCGTCGCCGCCGAATACCCCGTATGTCGTCAAGAAGCAGGTGCTTGTCGCGGGTGGTGATCTTACAGACGCCCAACCGGGCTTCGACCAACGCACCGGCGAGCCGGTCGTCAACTTCAAGTTCAACACGTCGGGCGCGCGCAAGTTCTCGCAGGCCACACAGGAGAATGTCGGGCTACCCTTCGCGATCGTGCTCGACAACAAGGTGATCTCGGCGCCCGTCATCCGCGAGCCGATCACCGGCGGCCAGGGCCAGATCTCCGGCAGCTTCACGGTGCAATCGGCGAACGATCTCGCGATCCTCTTGCGCGCCGGCGCGCTGCCGGCGCCCTTGACCGTCATCGAGGAGCGCACCGTTGGTCCGGGCCTCGGCCAGGACTCGATCGAGAAGGGCGAGCTTGCGGCGTATGTCGGCTCGATCATGGTCATCGTGTTCATGCTGCTGACCTACCGGCTGTTCGGCCTGTTCGCCAACATCGCGGTGGCCATCAACGTCGCGATGATCTTCGGCCTGTTGTCGCTGCTCAACGCCACGCTGACGCTGCCCGGCATCGCCGGCATCGTGCTCACCGTCGGTATCGCGGTCGACTCCAACGTGCTGATCTATGAGCGCATCCGTGAGGAGCTGCGCGGCGGCCGCAATGCGATCTCGGCGATCGACGCCGGGTTCAAGCGGGCGCTCGCGACCATCCTCGATTCCAACATCACGACCTTCATTGCTGCTGCCGTGCTGTTCTATATCGGCACCGGTCCGGTGCGCGGCTTCGCCGTGACGCTCGGCATCGGCATCATCACCACGGTGTTCACCGCCTTCACGCTGACCCGGCTGATCGTTGCCTGGTGGGTGCGGTGGAAGCGGCCGCAGAGCGTGCCGATCTAGGAGCCTGATTGTGACTCACTTCGTTCTCATCGGGCTTGGCGTCCTCATTGCCGTCCTCACCGTGGTTGCCGCGCTCGGCCTGCTGCCGTCGCTGCGCATCGTCCCCGACAATACGCATTTCGACTTCACGCGCTTCCGCCGCATCAGTTTTCCGATCTCGGCAGCGCTGTCGATCGTCGCCATCACGCTGTTCTTTACCCACGGCCTGAACCTCGGTATCGACTTCAAGGGTGGCACGCTGCTCGAGGTCAAGGCGAAGTCCGGCACCGCCGACATTGCTGCGATGCGCACCTCGCTCGACGCCCTCGGTCTGGGCGAAGTGCAGTTGCAGCAGTTCGGCGGCCCCGAGAACGTCCTGATCCGCGTCGCGGAGCAGCCGGGCGGTGACGCCGCACAGCAGGAAGCCTTGCAGAAGGTTCGTGGCGCGCTCGGCGACAGCGTCGACATTCAGCGCACCGAAGTGCTCGGTCCGCGCGTCGCCGGCGAATTGCTGGCCTATGGCATGCTCGGCCTGATGCTCGCGATCGTCGCGATCCTGATCTACCTCTGGTTCCGCTTCGAATGGCAGTTCGCGCTGGGCGCCATGATCGCCAACGTGCACGATATCGTGCTGACCATCGGCTTCATGTCGATCAGCCAGGTCGATTTCGACCTGACCAGCATCGCCGCGCTTCTGACGATTCTCGGCTACTCGCTGAACGACACCGTCGTCATCTACGACCGCATCCGCGAAATGCTGCGGCGTTACAAGAAGATGCCGATGCCGCAGCTCCTCAACGAGTCCATCAATTCGACGCTGTCGCGCTCGATTATCACCCACGTCACGGTGACGCTGGCCTTGCTGGCGCTGCTGCTGTTCGGCGGCCACGCCATCCACAGCTTCACCGCGGTGATGATGTTCGGCGTCGTGCTGGTCGGCACCTACACCTCGATCTTCATCGCGGCCCCGATCCTGATCTATCTCGGCGTCGGCGAGCATCGCGAAGATGCGCCCGATACGGCTACGCCGGCGAAGAAAAACAAGGCATGATCCGAACCGCATGCCCTCGCAAGAGTTTGCGAGGGCAGTAGGCTCATTCGGACGAATCCCATGGCCGGCGATCCCAACGCTCCTCATTTCCCGCGCTCGGCGCCGATCGATGCCTATGGCAAGGGCGGCTTCGCCTTTGCCGGCATGTCGCATCGCGGCTCGCTGCTGTGCCTGCCCGACGCGATCTGGGCCTGGGACGTGACCGACCCCGCCAAGATCGACCGCTACTCGCTGGAGCGGGTCTTTGCCGCGGCCAACAGCATCGACACGCTCCTGGTCGGCACAGGAACCGGCGTGTGGCTGCCGCCGCCGGAGCTGCGCCAGGCGCTGAAGGCGGTGAGGGTGGTGCTGGACACGATGCAGACCGGCCCCGCCGTGCGTACCTACAACATCATGATCGGCGAGCGACGGCGTGTCGCGGCGGCCCTGATCGCCGTGCCATGAGTGGCGCACCGGCTGCCGACGCTGCCTTCTGCGCCGATCTCGTGCGCAGCCACGATTTCGCGCGCTACGCCGCGACCCTGTTTGTGCCCGCCAATGAGCGCCGCGCGTTGCTCGCGCTCTATGCCTTCAACGCCGAGATCGTCCGCGTCCGCGATCAGGTGACCCAGCCGCTGCCGGGCGAAATTCGCCTGCAATGGTGGACCGACATGCTGGCCGGCCATGTCCATGGCAGCGCCGAGGGCAACCCGGTCGCCGCCGAGCTCCTGATCGCGATCCGCGACTACGATCTTCCGGTCGAACCCTTGTCGCGGCTCGTCGAGGAGCACCAGTTCGATCTGTACAACGACCCGATGCCGACCATGGCGGCGCTGGAGGGGTATCTGACCGAGACGTGCTCGGCGCTGTTGTCGCTTGCGGCCCGGATCTGCGCGCGGCCGTCGGAGGCCATCGATCACCTGGCCCGCCATGCCGGCCTCGCGCAGGGCATGGTGCAGGTGATCGCCAGCCTGCCGCGCGATGCCGCGCATCGCCAGCTGTTCGTGCCGCAGCAGCTCCTGGAAGGCCATGGCAGCGCCATCGAGGAGGTGTTTGCCGCCAAGGAGACGCCGACGCTGCGCGCGGCTTTGGATGAGCTCACGAGCGAGGCGCGAAAGCATATCGCGACGGCGACCTCGCTGCTGGCGGAGATACCGCCGCCGGCACGGCCGGCGTTCCTGCCGCTAGCAGTGGCGCGCCGCGATCTGGCGCGCCTGTCCCGCGCGGATCGCAACCCCTTCCTGTTACAGCCGCCATCGCGGCTAGGAACCCTGTGGACGCTCTGGCGCGCGTCGCGCTCGCGGCAATTTACCAAATAGCGGCTCCTGTATCGCGGTAACAGGCCAAATGCCCTATATTGGCCTATGGCCGAAGCACTCGACACCACCTCGCGACGCACGCCGGATTCAGCGGTCGACCTGAGCGACCTTCCAGTGACGGTCGCCGATCTACAAGCGGCTGCGGACGTGGTCCGCGGCGCCGTCGTTCAGACGCCCTGCAACTACAGTCGCACGCTCAGCGCGATCTGCGGCTGCGATCTCTGGCTCAAGTTCGAAAATCTCCAGTTCACCTCCTCGTTCAAGGAGCGCGGCGCCCTCAACCGCCTGACCGCGCTCTCAGCGGAAGAGCGGCAACGCGGCGTCATCGCGATGTCGGCCGGCAACCACGCGCAGGGCGTTGCCTATCACGCCAAGCGCCTCGGCATTCCCGCGACCATCGTGATGCCGGTCGGCACGCCGATGGTGAAGATCGAGAACACCAGGCATCACGGCGCCGAGGTGATCGTCACCGGCGCGACCCTCGAAGAGGCTGCCACCTTCGCGCGCACGCGTGGCGAAGCGCGCGGCATGATCTTCGTCCATCCCTATGACGATCCGCTCGTCATCGCCGGGCAGGGCACGGTCGGGCTCGAGATGCTCAAGGCGGTGCCGGAGCTGGATACGCTGGTCGTTCCGATCGGCGGCGGCGGCCTGATCAGCGGCATCGCCATTGCGGCCAAGGCGCTCAAGCCGTCCTTACGAATTCTCGGGGTCGAGGCCTGGCTCTATCCCTCGATGTACAACGCCATCCATGACGGCAATTTGCCCGCGCGCGGCGACACGCTGGCCGAAGGCATCGCGGTGAAGTCGCCGGGCAAGATCACGACCGAGATCGTCCGCCGCCTTGTCGACGACATCGCGCTGGTGAATGAGGCCGAGCTCGAACGCGCCGTTGCGACCCTGATCTCGATCGAGAAGACCGTGGTGGAAGGCGCGGGCGCCGCCGGGCTCGCGGCGATCATGAGCGACCCCTCGCGCTTTGCCGGCCGGAAGGTCGGCCTTGTCCTGAGCGGCGGCAATATCGACACGCGGCTGATCGCCTCGGTCCTGACCCGCGAGCTCGCGCGCGAAGGACGGCTGACGCAATTGTCGCTCGACATCCCCGACAGGCCGGGCCAGCTCGCCGCGGTGGCGGCGCTGCTCGCGGAAGCCGGCGCCAACATCATCGAGGTTTCGCACCAGCGGACGTTCTCCGATCTGCCGGCCAAGGCGACGCTGCTTCAGCTCGTCATCGAGACGCGCGATGCCGCGCATCTCGACGAGGTCATGGCCAAGCTCGGTGCCTCCGGCCTGAGCGCGCGCTGCACGTGAGGTGCAACTAGCTCGACGGCAAATCCGCCTCGAAATTGAAGCGGTCGCGCAAATTCTTGCGCTGCTCCAGGATGTCCTTGAGGAACGCGCGGTCCTGGTCGCTCGTCATCATCGGCTCGATCAGATCGAGCTGGTTCATCGCCACGAGCTGGAGGATCTCGGTGCGCGGCTTGCCGCTGGCGTCGCGCGGCAGGGCGTGCACGACCTGGATGTGCTCGGGCGGCTTTGGTCCCTTCGCAGCCGTGAGCTCGTTGCGCAGCTGGCCTTCGAGCGCCGACTGGTCGGCCTCGACGAAGGCGTAGAGCCCGACGCCGGAACGGCGGTCGGCGAAAGCGACAATGGCGGTGTCACGCACGGCCGGATTCTTGCGAATGAGGTCGATGAGCACTGGCGCGTCGTTGACGAGCCTGCGGCCACCGCCCTCCCGGTCGGTGAAATTGAACAGCCCGCGGGTGATCGCGCGATAGACCTTCTTGCCGGTGGCGAGCCAAAGGCTCGCGGCAAAGGATTTCTTCGCGAGGATCTTGCGCTCCCTGGGCGTCAGCGCCTCGGGCGCATAGGAGCGCTTGTGCTTCAAAAGATGCCTGAGGTCCTCGTAGGCGAGAATGCGATACAGCCGGCCGCGACGCGCAAAGCAGGCGGCGAGCTGGAAGTCGGTCACATAGGCGCGGCCGTCGCGGCCGACCAGCCAGTTCTGCTCCTTCGCAAGGTCGTTGTGGCAGATGCCGGCGCGGCGCAGCCGGCGCAGCGCGTCCTTGGCGGAACGGAAATAGGCGACATTGCCGTGCGGCTTGGCCAGGTGCAGCGCGACGCCGTCGACGAAGCCGCGGACCAGCGCGCGGCGGCCGGCCCAGAGCAGCTCAGGACCGACGTTCAGGCCCTTTGCCAGCGCCAGCGCATGTTTCTCGCGCGCGAACAGATGGCGCGCCAGCACCAACGACCACCACGGCACCTCGTCGAGCCGGCGCAGCACCGCATCGACCTCTCCGCACTCACTCCTGAATCGGCCGCGCTCGACAGTCGAGAACACGTCGCGCTTCAGGAGCACGCCCTCGGTCCAGCGCGCCGCGAGATCAGCGGCGTCTTCTTTGGGTAGGCTCATGACAGGCTCACGCCGCTGCGGCGATGTTTTGGTGATTGGCGATCCAACGATCGAGATCGGCGAGCGCGCGGGCGCTCAGCGCCTGTTTCTTGGCGACCGTCTTCTCATTGCCGCGCAGCCGCGTACCATCGGGCTTTTTGGTCGGCACGGTCGCGAGCGGGGGAAACAGGCCGAAATTGATGTTCATCGGCTGGAACGAGCGCGTGCCCGGCTCGATGGTCTCGATATGGCCGCCGGTGATGTGCCCGAGCAGCGATCCCAGCGCGGTCGTCGCTGGCGGGCTTGCGAGCTGCTCGCCACGCGCATCCGCTGCCGCATAGAGGCCGGCGATCAGGCCGACGCTGGCAGATTCAACATAGCCCTCGCAGCCCGTCATCTGGCCGGCAAAGCGCAGCCGCGGCTGCGCGCGCAGACGGAGCTGGCCGTCGAGCAGCTTTGGCGAATTGAGGAAGGTGTTGCGATGCAGGCCGCCAAGGCGCGCGAATTCCGCGTTCTCAAGGCCCGGAATGCTACGGAAGATGCGCTGCTGCTCGCCGTACTTCAATTTCGTCTGGAAGCCGACGATGTTGTAGAGCGTGCCGAGCTTGTTGTCCTGGCGGAGCTGCACGATCGCGTAAGGCTTGGTCCTCGGATCGTTCGGATTGGTCAGCCCGACCGGCTTCATCGGGCCATGACGCAAGGTCTCGGGCCCGCGCTCGGCCATCACCTCGATCGGCAGGCAGCCATCGAAATAGGGCGTGTTGGTCTCCCACTCCTTGAACTCGGTCTTCTCGCCTGCAATCAGCGCGGCGACGAAGCCGTCATACTGCTCCTTCGTCATCGGGCAGTTGATGTAGTCGGCGCCATTGCCGCCGGGGCCGACCTTGTCATAGCGCGACTGGAACCAGGCGACCGACATGTCGATAGAGTCGCGATGCACGATCGGCGCGATCGCATCGAAGAAGGCAAGCGCGTTTTCATCCGTCAGCTCGCGGATCGCGTCCGCCAGCGGCGCAGAGGTGAGGGGGCCGGTCGCGACGATCACGTTGTCCCAGTCGGCCGGCGGCAGGCCGGCGACCTCGTCGCGGGCGATCTCGATCAGGGGATGTTCGTTCAGCGCCTTGGTGACGGCGGCGGAAAAGCCCTCACGGTCGACGGCCAGTGCGCCGCCCGCGGGCACCTGGTTGGCATCCGCCGCGCGCATGATCAGCGAGCCGAGGCGGCGCATTTCGGCGTGCAGGAGGCCGACGGCGTTGTTGGCGGCATCGTCGGAGCGGAACGAGTTCGAGCAGACGAGCTCGGCGAGCCCATCGGTGCGGTGGGCCTCGGTCATGCGCCTCGGCCGCATCTCGTGCAGCACCACGGATACGCCTGATCTGGCGACCTGCCAGGCGGCTTCGGAGCCGGCAAGGCCCGCGCCGATGATGTGTACGGTCTTGGAATTGGGTCCTGTCATGGGCGCGACAGGTAGCGCTTTTCAGTGCCGAGTGGAATCGCCGTGATGGCGTTTCTCACCCCAGAAACGACAACGCCCGCACGAGGCGGGCGCTATCGGTTCGTCCGGTCCGTGAAGGGCCAATCAGCCCTTGTAGGCGCCGGCGGCAACGCGCGGAATGTCCGAACGGTCGAGGCCGATGTCGGCCAGCTCGCGATCGCTGAGCTGCGAGAGTTCAGCAACATTGCGCTGATAGTCCCGGAACGCGTGGATCATACGGATGAGCGAGAGCAGCATGGTAGTCTCCTGTAGTTCGATTCAGCCCTTGACCTGGGCGTCATCGTTGAAATGAATATAGATGGGACTGTTGCACTGCGGAAGTTCCGATGTTGCGATGCAGCTAAGCGAAGAGCGCATAGCAATAGTAAGGATCGATTAACGGGTTGGCAGTCCCGCCCAAGAGCTAGGCCCGGCGGACCTGCGAGCGTAATAACATCCCGTGAAATCACGGATTTATAGCATTTTCTGTTGGTTCCATCCGTTACAAAAATATGTCGCGCCAAGCCCGCCGCAAGCCGCCAGGCGGAATTCGTACCGCCATGTCGTATGCGCGATTCGCATGCATTATGATTCATAGAACTGATTTCGTGTTCACTGTTTTGTCATCTGAAGCCGTTGGCCGGGAAGACCTGGTGTCGGATGGTTGTGAGTCGGGAGTGCCCAATCGCTTCGATTCGGAGTTGGCATCGATTCCTGCTTGCCCTGGTCAGAGGCCCAATCTCGGTCTGCGCGACCCCGACCGCGTCTCCCATTGTCTTCGCTGCGATGCACACACGCCGAGCGTGCAAGAGCCAAATTACAAAACTGTAATGAAAATCAGAATTTTCGCATGAGGCTCTGCACGCCGCGCAACTTCACGCGGTTCTCGCGGGGAATTCATTCTCGAAACTTGCGGCGGTCGACGAACAATCTCGCCCGCAGATTCCGGCAATGACGTCGGGCTGCGCACAATAAGAGAAGGAAGGTAACAATGAAGACGTTACTAGGGGTCATCGCAATTGCCGCCGTCGCATTCGCCGTCGCTCCCGCGCAGGCCGCGAAGAAGATGGGCGGATGCAGCGCGACCAATCTCGAGCAGACCGAGACCGCGATCGAGAACATGTCCGACGGTGACAGCAAGTTCACCGCGCAGAAGGAGATCGCTGCGGCTCAGGACGCGCTGTTGAACGGCAAGATGGGTGTGTGCGGCGCGCACCTCAACAAGGCGATGCACGCCACCGCGGGCAAGTAACGCCAGGAAACCAAGGAGGGCCGGTCGCGACGCGATCGGCCCCTATTCTTTTGAAACTTCCTAGGGAGCGCGCGCGAGCTGGGTCGCGAAAGAGGCGACCGTCTTGGCGTAGACCTCGCTCTTGTTCCATTGCTGGAGCACCGCGAAGTTGGGGCCGCCGGGCTCAAAATCCTTGCCGCGCTGCCAGCCGTAGTTCGCAAGATAATTGGCGGTCGAGGCGAGCACGTCGGGCGCGCTGTGCAGGAGGTCGCGCCGGCCATTGCCGTCGAAGTCGACGGCATATTTCATCCAGGATGACGGCATGAACTGGGTCTGGCCGAGCTCGCCGGCCCAGGCGCCCTTCATCTCGTTCGGCGCAAGATCACCACGCTGAACGATGCGCAGCGCATCCATCAGCTCGCCGCGAAACTGCTCGGCGCGCCGGCAGTCATAGGCAAGCGTCGCGAGCGAGCGCAGCGTCGGAAACTTGCCGGTGTTTACGCCGAAATCGGTCTCCAGTCCCCAGATGGCGACCAGCACCTCGCCGGGCACGCCATAGCTCTGCTCGATCCGCGACAGCACCGAGCCGTACTGCTTCATCATGTTGGAGCCACGCTGCATGCGCGGCGGCACCATGCGGCCTGAGAACTCCTCAAAACTCTGGCTGAAGACTTTTTGCGAACGGTCGCGCGACAGTACGGTTTGATCGAGCGTGACGCCGGCAAGGCCGGCCGTGATCGCCTGCTGCGAGATGCCCTTGGCGGCAGCTTCGGTCTTGAAGTCGGCAACCCAGGCATCGAAATTGCCCGAACCGCAGGCAGATGCGGCGAGCGCGGGCCCGGCTGAGGCAATCGAGGCGGTGAGGGCGAAGGCTGCGAGGGCGAGACGAGAAATCGTCGGGGTCATTCGAACGGATCGATCCAATGATGTGGCATGACCGGCGGTGCGGAATGTCGGTTCCAACCGCGGCTAAAACAAGGCCCATGGGCCAGTGGCGTCTACTCAGGCACGAGCAGGGTTAAAGGAATGATATCGGGCGAGGCCGCAAGCGATCAACCGGCGGACTCGCAGCAACGTGATTTCCGTTTCACTCCGATCGATTCCGCCAGGGGAACAGGTTGGCGGGAAAATCAGCAGCCGGCTTGCGCGGGCGCGGCGGCGGCGCGTCATGCCGTGCATTGGGATCGGACACGATCACCTTGCGATAGAGATGCCAGGTGGCGTGGCCGAGCAGGGGGATGACGACCGCGAGGCCGAGGAACGCCGGGATGGTTCCGAGCGCCAGCAGCGCTGCGACGATCACGCCCCAGGCCGCCATCGGCGCCGGGTTCTTCGCCACGGCGCGCAGCGAGGTCACCATGGCTTCGCCCGCGGTGGCGTGCCGGTCGAGCATCAACGGGAACGAGATGACGCTGATGCAGAGCGCGGCGAGCGCGAACAGGAAGCCGACGCCGCAGCCGACTACGATCAGCCACCAGCCCTGCGGCGTCGTCAGCACGCGCGTGAGGAAATCGGAAATACCGGTGACGCCCTCATAGCCGAATGCCGCCACGTAGATCGCCTGCGCGGTCGCAACCCAGGTCACGAACAGCGCGAGCAGGAGCGTGCCGAGCCCGAGCATGGCCCCGAAGGAGGGCGAGCGTAACACGTCCATGGCGTCCCAGGCGCTGGCGTCCTCGCCGCGTTCGCGCCGGCTGCTGAGTTCATAGAGGCCGAGCGCCGCGAACGGGCCGATCAGCGCGAAGCCCGCGGCCAGCGGAAACAACAGCGGTATCACCGAACAGCCCATTGCAACGCGTGCGAGCACGAGGCCGAGCACCGGATAAATGATGCAGAGCACGACGGCGTGGCTCGGCACCTCCTTGAAATCCTCCCAGCCGCGCTTGAGCGCGTCATGCAGATCGGACAGTTGGATGGTTCGGATGACCGGTCCAGCCGCATCAGCAGGCTGGGCCATACTGGGGACATTGCCGTGGTAGAGTGTGGCCATGTTCGCTTGCTCCCTTGCCGCGCAGCCGAATGCTGCGCCGGCAAACGGCGCAAGCGGCCGCTATTTCCCAGACAATCGCGATTCCAGACCAGACGCGAAGACCGGCGGGGATCGCGAACTGAAATGAAAGCGTACTCCCATTCGCAGGAGCTGTCCCTCACGCCTGGGTGAAATTCGATGTCGCAGTGCAACCACGAATATGTCATTCGGTCGTCATTTCGCCGCAGATAAGCTGATGCTGTGACATGCTTCGCTCGAGCAGCGGACGCGACACAGAAACTTGGTCTATAGTGTTGGTACCTCAGGCCCTTCCAACCGATCCTTTTCGGGGAGCAGACATGAGCATCTTCAGTAAAATCGCCAGCGCGATCTTCGGCAGCCATCCTGCCGCGGCTGCGCCGGCCGGCGGAGCGACCTCCGGCGGAGCGCCGGCAGGCTCCGCGCCTTCGGCCTCCGCTCCTTCAGCCTCGGCGCCGTCGGCCGCACCTTCCGCTGCGCCATCCGCCGCACCCGCGCAGACCGTGGACGTGGCCGCGATCGTCGACAAGGCGGTCGCCGCGCACAAGGGCGAGAAGCTGGAATGGCGCACCTCGATCGTCGACCTCATGAAGGCGCTCGACATCGACTCCAGCCTTGCTGCGCGCAAGGAGCTCGCCAAGGAGCTCGGCTACACCGGCGATACCAACGATTCCGCCACCATGAACGTCTGGCTGCACAAGCAGGTGATGTCCAAGCTCGCCGCCAATGGCGGCAAGCTGCCGCCGGAGATCAAGCACTGACGGCAAGCGCCGTCGACGTTGAAAAAGGCCCGCGAGATCGCGGGCCTTTTTGGTGTCTGGCCTCTTAGTGTCCGGCCTTACGCAACGAGATCCGCATATTCCGGGTGCTTGTCGAGATAGTCGACGACAAAGCCGCAGCGGGCGACGACCTTCCTACCATCTCGCCGGATCAATTCCAGTGCGCCCTTCACCAGTTCGGATGCGATGCCGCGGCCGCGCAGCGCGCGCGGCGTCTCGGTGTGGGTGATGATCACCGCCGAGGTCGTCAGCCGGTAATTGGCGAAGGCGACCTCCTGGCCGACATCGAGCTCGAAGCGGCTTTTGTCCTCGTTGTCGCGTACCGATGCCGACATGCCAGTCCCTTCCCCCCGTCCTTGCAAGGCCTGATCTAGGCCTATGAACCAGCCTCTGCCAAGGCGCGACCAACGGACACCGTTGCAGGGGAGATATCCGTCACATGCGTGTCTCGGTCGGTCGTGTGGCTTCGCTGGCTGTGCTGACGCTTGCCTGGACTGCGCCGGCATCGGCCGCGGACGGTGAGGCGGCGTCGCAGGCCTGGGACGTCTGCATCGGGACCACGAGCGCGCTGGACGATCGCGTCAAGTCCTGCTCGGCGGTGATCGACGGAAAGAGCGAGACCGGCCGCAGGCTCGCCGCTGCCTATTGCAATCGCGGCCATGGCCTGACCGATAAGCGCGAGCTCGATGCCGCGCTCAGCGATCTCGACGAGGCCGTCAAGATCGATCCGACCTCCGCCTGCGCCTTCAACAATCGCGGGCGCGTCTATGCCTTCAAGCACGATTTCGATCGCGCTATCGCCGACTACGACCAGGCGATCAAGCTCGATCCGACGTTGGCGATTGCCTACAACAATCGCGGCGAGTCCCGCTACAACAAGGGCGACCTCGATGGTGCGATCGACGACTACGACACCGCCATCAAGCTCAATACCAACTATGCCATGGCTTACGGCAACCGCGGCCTGGCCTACTATCGCAAGCGCGACATGGCGCATGCGCTGGCCGACTACACGGCGCGCATCAAGCTTGCGCCCGATCTGCTGGCCTACATCGACCGCGGCAACGTCTATCGCGATAGCGAGCAGCTCGATCGCGCCGCCGCTGACTATGGCGAGGCGATCCGCCTGGCGCCGACCGACGCGCGCGGCTGGCGCAATCGCGGCATGATCCGCCTCTTTCAGGGTGACATCAGAGGCGGCCTTGCCAACTACGACAAGGCGCTACAATATGATCCCTCGGATGCGTTTTCCTGGAACAACCGCGGCCAAGCCAGGATGCAGCTCGGCGACAAGCAGGGCGCGATCGCCGACTTCCGCAAGGCGCTGGAGTTGAAACCAGGCCTGCCGACCGCACGCGAGGCGCTGCAGAAGCTGGGCGCGCTGTAGGGCGTGTATTCATGAAGGCGCAGACGTCAGCTTTCTGATGGTCAAGCGGAAATCTTGCGATCAGTCAGAGCATTTCTGCTCGTGGACCCTAAACGGAAATCGGGCGTCGCCTGATCGGATTCACAAACTCCCGCTCAATGTGGTTTGCGACAAGGTGCGTGGTTTGCTCCCTAAGTCGCGCGGGCCGTTCGCCACATCGGGTCAAGCTGAAGAACCCGGTGTCGCCTTCGAAGGATGTGCAGAGGACTCAGT
>NZ_JBBIAM010000158.1:0-18637 GCF_054185185.1 Bradyrhizobium sp. UFLA05-153 | reverse complement strand
ATATTCGACCGTGACGTCGCTGTCGGACACGTCTGGTGCATGCTTCAGATAGTCCTTGAAGCCGAAATGGCCGAGCAGCGGCAGGAAATACTCGCCCATCATCCGGCCCATCATGTCACCGGCCGAGAGCTTCCAGGCCTCCTCGTCGGTGTCGGCGACGAACACCTCGCGCACCAGCCGCCAATCGCTGCGGTTCGGCTTCCGGCCGGTCTTGGCGGCGCCGATCTCGACGGAGTCCCAATGGCTGCCGACATAGGCCGGATTGAGATTGAGGCTCATCGGGATGAAGCCGCGCTCGCCGGCGAGCTTCAGCGTGTCAGAGTTCTTCGAGAGGCCGGCGACGCCGATCGGCGGATGCGGCGCCTGCACCGGCTTGATGTGGGGTTTCAGGAAATCGAACATCGTGTCGGGCTTGGTCACCGTCCAGTATTTGCCCTTATGGGTGAAGGGCGCAGGCTCGGTCCAGAGTTTTAGAATGATCTCCAGCGCCTCGCGCGTCATCTCGCGGTTCTGCCCGCTCATGCCGTCGACGTTGAACATCGCCCAATCGCTCGGCAGCCCCGAGGCCGCGACGCCGAAATTCAGCCGTCCTTCCGAGAGGTGATCGAGCATCGCGACTCGATTGGCGAGCTCAGCCGGGTGGTGATAGGGCAACAGGAAGCCGCCCGGTCCGATCCGGATGTTCTTGGTCTGCAACAGCGCCTGCGCGATCAGAAGGTCGGGCGTGGGATTGGGCTCCCAGGGCGCGGTATGATGCTCGCCGATCCAGGCCTCCTGATAGCCAAGCTCATCGAGCCAGCGCATCGTCTGGAGGTCCCAGTCGTTTCCTTCCTTCAAGCCGCACTCCGGCGGATGCGAAGGCATCGTGAAATAGCCGATCTCCATGGTGTTTCCTCGTTCAGTTGTTGACGCGTCTTGGCTGCGCGGTTCCGGCAAAAGAGCAAGCGGTGTGCCAGCGATGTGGGCACACGGCGAGCCGAGAAAGGGCTGGTTTGCGCGTGCAATAGTCGATATCTGAGGGACGGATGCAGGAGCTATCGTCTCATTGTCGCGAGACGATGTCTTGGCGGTGAGACCAGGCGAGTCCTGATGTCAGGACCAGATGATCAAATCAGGGGACGTGGGGTATCATGACGGAAGCTGCCTATGTCGCGGTGGATTGGGGCACCACGAGCTTCCGGCTTTGGCTGATCGACCGTGACGGCCAGGTACTGGCTGAGCGCCGCAGCAGCGAAGGCATGATGGCGGCGGCCAGGACCGGTTTTGCCGGAGTGCTGCAATCGCATCTGGATGCGGTTGGAGCGGGAAGCGATCTGCCCGTTCTGATCTGCGGCATGGCCGGCGCCCGCCAGGGCTGGGTTGAAGCCGGCTATGTCGATACCCCGGCGCCGCTCGCCGCGATCCTCGCGCGCGCGGTTCCCGTCGCCGGACAGGCGCGTGACATCCGCATTCTGCCCGGCATTGCGCAGCGTGACGCTGCCGCGCCGGATGTGATGCGGGGCGAGGAGACCCAGTTGCTCGGCGCGCTTGGTCTCGACCCAGCCGGCGAGGCGCTGGTCTGCATGCCCGGCACGCATTCGAAATGGGTCAGCGTCAGCGGCGGAACGGTCGCGCGTTTCGCCACCTTCATGACGGGCGAGCTCTTCAGCGTCGTCTCGCGCGAGACGATCCTCTCGCACGCGGTCACTGCTGCCGACGACGCGGAGGACCGTGAGGCGTTCAGGTCAGCGGTTGCGGCCGGGTTCAAGACCCCGGCATCTGCGGCCAACCTTCTGTTCCAGGTGCGATCGCGGCAGCTCTTGTTCGGCGGCACGCCGTCTGCGGCGCGCGAAACCATCTCGGGCACCCTGATTGGGATCGAACTTGCGGCAGGGCTCGCGCACGGCCGGCCGCAAAGCGGCATCAGGCTGGTTGCGTCGGGACGGCTTCAGATGCTGTATCGGCTGGCGTTTGAAACACTCTCGGTGGCGGTCGAGCCGATCGATGCCGACGAGGCGTCGCGCCGCGGCCTTGCGATGGCGGCGCGTGCCATCTGGACGAGATAGAAGGAATCTTGAAATGACCGTGCCATTTCCGACGATGAAGCGCCCGCTGGTCGCAATCCTGCGCGGCGTGAAGCCCGACGAGGCCGACGTTATCGTCAGCGGGCTGATCGAAGCCGGTATGACCGCGATCGAGATTCCCCTGAACTCGCCCGATCCATTCCGTTCGATCGAGATCGCGGTGAAGCGCGCACCCGCAGGCGTGCTGGTCGGCGCCGGCACGGTGCTCACGACCGCCGATGTCGACCGGCTGAATGAGGCCGGCGGCAAGCTACTGGTGGCTCCGAATGTCGACACGCAGGTGATCGCGCGCGCGCATGAGCACGGCATGGTGACGATGCCCGGCGTGTTCTCGCCGACCGAAGCGCTGCTTGCGGTGAGGGCCGGCGCCTCGAGCCTGAAGTTCTTTCCGGCGAGCGTGCTGGGCGCCGCGGGCATTGCCGCGATCCGCGCCGTGTTGCCGGCAAGCGCGATGATCGCCGCGGTTGGCGGTGTCTCCGACCAGAACTTTGCCGAATACGTCAAGAGCGGCGTTCATGCCTTTGGCCTTGGCAGCAGCCTCTACAAACCGGGCATGACGGCGGCGGATGTCGCCGCGCGCGCCAGGGCGACGATCACGGCCTACGACCTCGCGATTGGGGGCGTGTGAGAGCGGAGCGTTAGCTTCGTCTTGCCGAGGGCCACACCAGCCGCTCGTGCCGGCGCGCAAAGCGCTGCCAATGCAGCACCGCGCCGACCAGCAGCGCAGGCACGAAGCCGAGGATGATCAGGAAGTTCGGCAGCGGTAGCGGCGAAATGAATTCGATGGCGATGTCCGAGATCAGCCACAGCGCGGCGAACAGCACGGCAAAATCGGTGCGCGGAAAGCGCAGGTAATAGAAGATCGCGGTGATGATCACCGCAGGCCCGATTGCGACGCCGATCATGACCGCGGTCAGCTCTTTCGGCGTCAGCGCGTCCAGCACCATCGACGCCAACAGCCATATGGCGGCGAACATGGCGATGATGTCGATCGGGTGCCGCACTGCGGTTCCTCTGGTGGAATCCGCGTTATCGTTGTGGCGCTTACGCCGGCCGTCAAGCCCCAATGCGCCTATTCTTCCTCGCTCCCCGGCGTCGGCCGCAGCATGAAATGGCCGAAAGCCGACGCGATCGGCTTGTCCGGGGCGTCCTGCCAGGCCCTTGCCTCGAACGCGACGATGCGCCGGCCCTGCTTGACGATCGAGACGTTGGCAAAGCTGTCGAGGGCGCGGCCGGAGCGCAAATAGTTGATCGTCAGTCCGATCGGCTTGGGTGGCGCGGAGATTCCGAGCTCGCGCGTCACGCCGACGATGGCGGTGGTCTCCAGAAACGCGCCGGTCATGCCGCCATGGATCGCGGGCAGGATAGGGTTGCCGATGATCTTGGGCGAGAACGGCATCATCAGCGTGCCGTCGTCCTGGACGCGGATGCCGAGGCAGCGCGCGAACGGGCTGTTGGCGAAGGTACCAGCCGGATCTTCCGGTATGTCCAGCGTCGGGATGCTGCGCTGGTCGCTCGCGCGGTCGGCAAGCATGTTGGTGCGGTTCGCGCCGATCATGAAGCAGGCAGTCGCGGTTGCAACCGGGTCGTCCTCTGATTCCTGGTAGGCCGTCGAGCGCACAAAGGCGATCGAGCGCGTGGTGCGAAAGCAAATCGAATGCGCTCTGATGTCGAGGCCGGGCGTGGCCGGCTTCTGGTAGTCGATGCGCAAATCCAGCGTCGCGATCGCGCGCGTGCCGTCCAGCGCGAGCTGCACCGCCATGCCGCAGCTCTCATCCAGCATAGCGGTGACGACGCCGCCATGCAGCACGCCGGTCTCGGTGTCGCCGACGAAGGCGGGACGGTAGGGCAGGCTCGACCAGGCTTCGCCAGGCGCTGCGCGGTCGAGCCTGAGCCCGCTGATATGGCCATAATCGGAGCGGCGGCCCTTGATGGCCTCGGCGAGCGCGTCGAACGGGAGCGTTGTATCTTGCGATTTTGCCATGGCTACCTTTTAGACCGTTCTGGTGGCTTCCGCAAAATCGCGAGCATCATTCGGGGCTCGACAGGCGAGTGCGAAGCAACGATGCTGTGGGACCATCTGTTTTGAGAACGACGAGGAACCCCATGGCAGACCCCAACGCGCCGGCGACCAATCAAGGGGGCGTGACCATCTCCACGGGAAGTGCCGAGCGGGCGCCGCTCATCTATTTCGATGGCGTCTCCTGCTTCGGTCACCACAATGGCGCGATCCAGATCGAGCTCGCCGCGAACCTTTTGATGCCGGTCGGTCCGGGCGTGCGGGTCGATGTGATTCAGACCGGACACATCCGCTGCAGCCCGGCCGCCGCCATCGCCTTGCGCGAAGCGCTCGACAAGGCCCTCGCCATGATGCAGCAGGGCCAGCAGCAGCCGACGGAAACGATCCCGGTGATGAAGAATTGAAATCCAATGTCGTCCTGGCTTTGGCCAGAACGACGATTCGAGGGACGCGCGAAGCCGCTCATCCCTTCGTCACGTGCACCTTCGGCTTCTTTCCGGCATTCCACTTGCCGTCGATGGCGCGCTCGATTTGTGCTGCGAGTTGCAACAAAAGGCCGTCATTGGCCTGCTTGGCGATGCCCTGGATGCCGAGCGGCAGGCCAAGCTCGTTCTCGGCGAGCGGCAGTGAGATCGCCGGCATGCCGCAGAGGTTCGCCAGCGGCGTGAAAGCGAAATTGCGCCAGAGATTGCCGAACCAGTCCAAAACGTCCGGATTGTCGGAGATCGTGAGATACTCCCTGGTGCCGACCTTCGGCGTGGGCAGCGCGGTGACCGGCGTCAGGATGACGTCCCACTGCTCGAAAAACGCGCCGAAGCCGCGCGATGTCGTGTTGAACACCGCCTGCATCTTCGCCCGTTCGGCAAAGCTCGTGTGGCGGCCCGCCTCCCAGATCCGGATGTTCATAGGCTCGATCAGATCTTCCGGCGGCCGCTCCAGCCCGCGCGCAGCGAGCATGTTCGAGATCACGACGGCGAAGTTGGAGATGTAGCAGGTGGTCTGCGCCTCGAAGGCGGCGCGGAAATCAAGCTCGGGCAGGGCAAAGTCGACGTGATGGCCGAGGCCTTCGAGCAAGCGGCCGACCTTTTCCAGCTCGGCTGCGATGTGCGGCGTCGCGCGATAATCGCCCCATTGGTGCGACAGCGCGATGCGCAGCTTGGCCGGATCGCGCTTGATCATCTCGCAGTACGGCTGCGCCGTGGTCCAGAACGGCATGAACTCGCCGGGCGCCGGGCCGCGGGCATGATCGACGAAGGCCGCAGTATCGCGCACGCTGCGCGACTGGCAGCCCTGGATCGAGACGAGCCCGGTGAGATCGGACATGTGCGGCGCGAGCGAGAACACGCCGCGCGACACTTTCAGCCCGATATTGCCGTTGACCCCTGCCGGAATGCGGATCGAGCCGCCGCCGTCGGTCGCATGCGCAATCGGCACGATGCCGGCCGCCACCGATGCGGCGCTGCCCGCCGACGAGCCGCAGGTGGTGTAGTCGGTATTCCAGGGATTGCGGGTGACGTAGACGGCCGGGTTGTCGGCCGAGCTGCACACGCCGAACTCGGGCGTCGTGGTGCGTCCGATCAGGTTCAATCCGGCCTGGCGGAATTTCGATGTGAGGAAGGTGTCGGCGCCTGTGCGATTGCCGCGCATCAGCAGCGAACCCATCTCCTGGAGGCGACCTTTCATGGTGGGCCCGAGATCCTTCATCAGGAAGGGCAGGCCGGCGAACGGGCCGGTGAGATTGGCGCCATCCTTGGCGGGATCCGCGATCACGTCGTCGAACAGCTCGACCACGCCGGACAGTGCGGTATCGACCTTCGCCACCGCTGCCGCGGCCTGGCGCGCCAATTCGGCAGGCGTGAGCTCGCCCTTTTTGACGCACGCAGCCAGCGCCACGCCATCATGCTGCGCCCACTCATTCCAGCTCATCGGCAAAGTCATAGCGATTCAATCCTCTCGTTCGGCGGCGACCATAGTTTCGCGAGAGGGCGTGTCAATCGACGGCACCCGCATGGCAGCGCCGCCGAATCCGGCGATTTCGCCGGTTGTTCTGCCGGCGCGCTCGCCCGGGCTAAATCCTGAGATTGAAGTCCTTCGACGAGTCGCGCCGCAAGCGTTGTTCGAATGCGAGTTGGAGAATGACGATAGCTCAACGTACTGCGTCATTGCGAGCGCAGCGTAGCAATCCAGAAATCTTTCCGCGGGTACATTCTGGATTGCTTCGCTGCGCTTGCAATGATGAGATCGCGGAAAGAGCATGGTACACTCTTGCGCCCCGGACGCAGTGCACCACGCAGTGGTGCGCTGCAGAGCCGGGGCCTATACCGCCGAGGCTGCGTATGGCCTCTGGGTCCCGGCTCTGCGCAGCAGCGCTCACGCGCTGTAGCGCGTCCGGGACACGAGAGTTGTCCTTTCCGGCCATAACCAGCCGAATGTGGCGAGATCGCATCAAGGCAACAAAAAAATCCCCTGTCGACGGTTCCCTGTCGTACCTTGATGAATCAAGTCGGGATGGTCCATAAGCGGCGTCCCGCGGGCCGTCGGTTCGGTTCGCGTCGCGTGCTTGGATTAGAGGAAACTGGCGTGGCAAACATCAACCAGAAGATTGCGCAGGAGCTCGGGGCCCGGGAGGAGCAGGTTCAGGCGGCGGTGGAGCTGCTCGACGGCGGCGCCACGGTTCCGTTCATCGCCCGCTACCGCAAGGAAGCCACCGGTGCGCTCGACGACGCGCAGCTCCGCACGCTGGAAGAGCGCCTCGTTTACCTGCGCGAGCTCGAAGACCGCCGCAAGGCCATCCTCGAATCGATCCGCGAGCAGGGCAAGCTCGACGCCGCGCTGGAGGCCACGATCATGGCCGCCGACAGCAAGGCGCGCCTCGAGGATATCTACCTGCCGTTCAAGCCCAAACGCCGCACCAAGGCGGAGATCGCCAAGGAGGCCGGCCTCGAGCCGCTCGCCAACCAGTTGATGGCGGAGCCCGCGAACGATCCGAAGGTGGTGGCCGAAGCGTTCATCAATGCCGAGAAAGGCGTGGCCGATGCTGCCGCCGCGCTCGATGGCGCCCGCGCCATTCTCGTCGAGCGCTTCGACGAGGACGCCGACCTGATCGGGAGCCTGCGCGAGGAGATGTGGACCAATGCCCGCATGGCCTCCAAGGTGCGCGAGGGCAAGAAGACCGAGGGCGAGAAATTCGCCGACTATTTCGACTTCTCCGAGCCGCTGACAAAACTCCCGTCGCACCGCATCCTTGCGATGTTCCGCGGCGAGAAGGAGGAGATCCTCGATCTCCAGATCCAGGCCGAGGCCGAAGCGCCGCCGGCGGGCGTGCCCAGCGCCTATGAATTGAGAATCATGAAGCGGTTCGGCATCGCCGACCTCAAGCGTGCGGGTGACCGCTGGCTGATCGACACCGTGCGCTGGGCCTGGCGCACCAAGATCCAGGTGCATCTCAACATCGATCTGCGGATGCGGCTGTGGAACGCGGCCGAGACCGAGGCCGTGCGCGTGTTCGCCTCCAACCTGCGCGACCTGTTGCTGGCCGCTCCTGCCGGCACCCGCGTCACCATGGGGCTCGATCCCGGCTACCGCACCGGCGTCAAGGTCGCGGTTATCGATGCGACCGGCAAGGTGGTCGACACCACCGCGATCTATCCGCACGAGCCGCAGCGGCAGTGGAACGAATCGCTCGCGATCCTCGGCAGGCTTGCGCTGAAGCATCGCGTCGAGCTGATCGCTATCGGCAACGGCACCGCTTCGCGCGAGACCGACAAGCTGGCGACCGAGCTCGTCAAGGGCCTGGCCGAGCTGAAGATGACCAAGATCGTGGTGTCGGAAGCCGGCGCGTCGGTCTATTCGGCCTCCGCGTTCGCATCGCAGGAATTGCCCGGGCTGGACGTCACCCTGCGCGGCGCGGTTTCGATCGCCCGGCGCCTCCAGGATCCGCTCGCCGAGCTGGTCAAGATCGAGCCCAAGGCGATCGGCGTCGGCCAGTATCAGCACGACCTCGGCCAAGCCAAGCTCGCCAAGTCGCTCGATGCTGTGGTCGAGGACTGCGTGAACGCCGTCGGCGTCGACGTCAACACCGCATCTGCGCCGCTGCTCGCGCGCGTGTCGGGCGTCGGTGCGGGCCTTGCCGCAAGCATCGTGCAGCATCGTGACGCCAACGGCCCGTTCAAGTCGCGCAAGGCGCTGAAGGACGTGCCGCGACTCGGACCCAAGGCGTTCGAGCAATGCGCGGGCTTCCTGCGCATCGTCGGCGGCGAGGATCCGCTCGATGCCTCCGGCGTCCATCCGGAAGCCTATCCGGTGGTGCGCCGGATCCTTGCGGCCACCAAGAGCGACATCAAGGCGCTGATCGGCAGCAGCGAGATCGTGCGTACGCTGAAGCCGAAGGATTTCGTCGACGAGACCTTCGGTTTGCCGACTGTCACGGACATCCTGCGCGAACTCGAAAAGCCGGGCCGCGACCCGCGCCCAGCGTTCAAGGCCGCGGTGTTCAAGGAAGGCGTCGAGGAGATCAAGGACCTCAAGAAGGGCATGATCCTCGAGGGCACGGTGACCAACGTCGCAGCCTTTGGCGCCTTCGTCGACATCGGCGTGCACCAGGACGGCCTCGTGCACATCTCGGCAATGTCCAAGAATTTCGTCAAGGATCCGCGCGAGGTGGTGAAGCCCGGCGACATCGTCAAGGTGAAGGTGCTGGACTTCGAGGTTGCCCGCAAGCGCATCTCGCTGACGCTGCGTCTCGACGACGAGGTCGGCGCCACGAAGGACGCGCCGGGCATGCAGCGCGATAATTCGCGCAATACCGGCCGCATGACTTCGTCGGCGCCGCGCAAGCAGGAATCCTCCGGCGGCGGCGCGCTCGCCGAAGCCCTGCGCCGTGCCGCCGAAAAGAGCGGTCGCGGCAAGCCGGCCTGAGGCGCGGAGCCAAACTAACTTCCGCGTCAGAATCTGGCGCATTTGTAAGTTGAAGGAGCCCGTCTATTCTCATCTCCTGAGCCTCCTCAGGCGGCGAGGCATGTCGCCGCACTGCAAGGAGGTTTTCCGATGAACAACAGGCTTCTCACAGGCCTCGTCGCAGCGGCAGTCGCCGCGACGCTGGCGGTTGCGTCGCCCGTCCTCGCGCAGCGCGGTGGCGGCGGGGGGCATGGCGGCTTTGGCGGCGGTGGCGGCGGGCATTTTGGTGGCGGCGGCATGGGCGGCGGCATGGGTGGCGGCATGCGTGCTGGTGGCATGGGCGGCGGTATGGGTGGCGCTCATTTTGGCGGCATGGGCGGTGCTCGTTTTAGCGGAGCGAGTTTTGGCGGTGCGCGCTTCGCCGGCGCGAGTTTTGGTGGCGCGCGCTTCGCCGGTGCACCGATTGCAGGCCGTGCGGCCTTCGGACCGCGCTTTGCAGGCAGCCCAATGGCCGCCCGCGCGGCTTTCGTCGGGCCGCGCTTCGCCGGCGCCGGCTTCCGCGGCAGGCCCTTCATCGGCCGCCACGCCTTCTTCTTCCGGCACCATCGCTTCAATCGCTTTGCCTTCTTCGGCGCGCCCTTCATCTATGCCGGCTATTACGACGGCTGTTGGCGCCGGAGCTGGACGCCCTGGGGCTGGCAGTGGGTCAATGTGTGCGGGGACGACTGGTACTAACATCGCGTGACCGCACCGTTGTCGCGATCGCCGCCGGGCAGTTCCGCCCTGCCCCGGAACGGGATAGTCTGGTGGCGATCGTCGCGCGGAGTTGAACCATGACCGGAGGTCACCGCCGCATTCTCGTCGTCGAGGACGACCTGGAGACCGCAGGCCAGCTCGCAGAAGAGCTGACGACGAGCGGCTACGAGGTCGATCTCGCCGCGACCGGGCGCGAGGCGCTCAGCCGCGGCAGCGCGCGCGACTATGCCGTGATCACAATCGACCGCATGCTGCCTGACATCGATGGCATCACGGTGATGCGCCAGCTGCGCGACGACGGCATCGCCTCGCCCTTCCTGATCATCTCCGCGCTCGGCGAGGTCGACGACCGCGTGCGGGGCTTGCGCGCCGGCGGCGACGACTATCTGGTCAAGCCGTTCTCCTTCGTCGAGCTGCTCGCGCGCCTCGAGGCGCTCGGCCGCCGCAGCGAGACGATCGCAAAGGAGACGATCCTGCGCGTCGGCGATCTCGCCATCGACTTGATCTCCCGCAGCGCCAGCCGCCGCGGCAAGAAGATTCCGCTGCTGCCCCGCGAATTCCAGCTGCTCGAATATCTGGTCCGCAACGAGGGCCGCGTCGTCTCCCGCGCGATGCTGCTCCAGCACGTCTGGGACCTGCATTTCGATCCCTCCACCAACATCATCGACGTCTATGTCGGCCGCGTCCGCCGCAAGGTCGACGACAGCCAGGCCTATCCGCTGATCCACACCATCCGCGGCATCGGATATTGCCTCCGTGCTCCTGGCTAAGACGCTCAAGTCATCGACGTTCCGCCTGGCGCTGATCGCGATTGCGGTCTTCGGCCTGATCGTCGCGGCAATCATCGCCTATGTCTATTTCGGAACGCTCGCCTATGTGCAGAGCCAGGTCGGCCATGTCGGCGATCACGACGGCTTCACCGGGATGATCGAGCTCGCCATGATCGCGGTCGCCTTGCTGCTGCTGGTGCTCGCCGCGGTGGCCGCCGTGCTGGTGACGCGGCGCACGGTCGGTCGCATCGAGCAGATCAATGCCACCAGCCGCGCCATCATGCTCTCCGGCCTCGATCAGCGCATCCCCTTGCGCGGCAGTCACGACGAATGGGACAGCGTCGCTGAAAACCTCAACCACATGCTCGACCGCATCGAAACCCTGATGGGCGAGGTCAAGCAGGTCAGCGACAACGTCGCGCACGATCTGCGCACGCCACTGACGCGCATGCGCGGCCGTCTGGAGAAGGCCTATCACGCCCCGCGCAACAGCGAGAATGATGCGGCGCTGATCGGCGACACCATCGCCGATCTCGACGCCGTGCTCGGCATGTTCGCCTCCATCACGCGAATTTCCGAGATCGAAACCCGCGCACGCAAGGGCGCGTTTCGCGAGCTGAACCTCGTTGAGATCGCCGGCGAGGTCGTCGAGCTCTACGATGCCGCGGCCGAGCAGGTCGCAACCCGTCTCAATTTGACGGGCGATCGCGAGGTCAGGGTCACCGGCGACCGCGACCTGCTGTTCGACGCTATCGCCAACCTCGTCGACAACGCCATCAAGCATGGCCGCGCGAGCGGGCAGGTGAGCGTGACCTGCACCTCCAAGGACAGCGCCGCGGTGATCGCGATTGCCGACGATGGCCCGGGCATCCCGGCAGGCCAGCGCGACCAGGTGTTCAAGCGTTTCTACCGGCTCGAGCAGAGCCGCTACACGCCCGGCAATGGTCTCGGCCTGAGCCTCGTCGCAGCCGTCGCGCGCCTGCACGGCGCGGAGGTCTCGCTGCGCGACAATGCGCCGGGACTGACCGTCGCACTCAGATTCCCGCCGCCCTCCGCGCTGTGATCCTACAGGTTGATCACGCCGCGCCGCGCGGCATGGGCGACCGCGTCGGTGCGGCCGGTGGCATCCAGCTTGTCGAGCAGCGAGCCGACGTGGAACTTGACGGTGTGCACGGAGATGCCGAGCTGGCGCGCGATCATCTTGTTCGAGGCGCCCTCTGCCATCAGCGCGAGCACGTCGAGTTCGCGCGGCGTCAGCTCGATATCGGCCGGCGAGGGCTGCTGGTCGCGTACGACCACCGCGGCCGGGGCTCCCGGCGCGACCAGCCGCAGGCCCGCGATGCTGCCGAGCAGCAGTGCAAGTCGATCGGCGAGAGCGGGGTCGCCGACTTCGAGCGCGACCGCGATGTCCTGCGTCGTGTCCTCGCTCACGCCTCCGGCCTCTCGCCGATCGTGACCTTGAAGCTCACCGGCTCGCCGCCACGCCGCACCGCGACGTCGACGACCGAACCCACGCTCTCGGGTCCGAGGGAGCGCGACAGCGCGCGGACGCCAGCGAGCTTCTCGTCATTGACGGCGACGATGACGTCGCCCTGCCTGATGCCGGCCGCGGCAGATGGCCCGGACTTGTCGACATTCATCACCATCGCGCCGACGCCGTCATCGAGCCGCACCGGTTGCAGGCCGAGCCCGAGATAGCCGCGTGCGATCCGGCCGCGCGTTTCGAGCTGCGCTGCGACGCGCTCGATGGTGGCGGACGGGATCACCAGCACGCGCCGCGGTCCCTGCACCGCCATGCCGAACGGCTCGCCCAGGGCATTCAGCGCGAGCCCGCCCTCATGGCTGCGGCGCAGTCGCACGTCGAGCTCGATCCGGGCCTCGATGTCGCCGCCGCGCAGGCTGCGCCAGCGTGGGCCCGCGAGCGACACCATGCCGAGAGATGCCGTGGGTGCGCCACGGTCGGCCGCGACGACGACGGCGAGCGAACCGAGCGCGGGGGCGGCGGAGGCGGAGGCGGAGGCGGAGGTCAGCTTGACCGGCGGGATATCGGCATCGACGCGCAGCAGTGCGATGTCGGTGGTGTGGTCGCGGCCGGCAATCGTGGCCGTCCGCGTGCTGCCGTCGGCAAGCCTGATCTCGACTTCGCCCTCGTCAGCCAATGCCTCATCGGCGGTGATGATGAGGCCCGCCTTCCAGGCAAAGCCGGAGGCGCGCAACCGATGCGAGTGAACGGAGACGAGCGAAGGCGCGGCGCGCGTAACGACATCCGAAAGCGCTGACGAGAGCGCGGCAAGGGGGGTGGGGTCGGTCATGGAAGGCTCCTGTCGGTTGCCCCAAATCTGGGATGCCGCGGGCGCTCTGAAAACTGGCCGGATGGCCAGGAAGCTCCGTAATGGTCCGGCCGACGAACATGTGATTGGGAGGAGGTCACGGGAACGTGTAGCAATCGGCCGGCCATTGCGCCTCACGGCCTCAACGCGTTTTCGAGAAGACCCCGGATGACCATCGACCTTACCCGCCGCGCGCTGCTTCATCTCGCTGGCGCCACCACGCTCGCGGCGGCCGCTGCGGCCGCGGCAAGCGCCGAAGGCAATCCGGTCAACGTCGGGCCGACCTATGCGAGCCGCACACCGATGCGCGTCGGCATGGTGACGCTGCGGGTCAAGAATCTCGATACCGTCGCCGACTACTATCGCGACGTGCTTGGCCTCACGGTGATGGAACGCTCGGCGGGGGCAGCGCGGCTCGGCGCCGGCGGTGTGACACTGCTCGTGCTGGAGGCGCGGCCGGATGCCGCGATCGAGCCGCGCAGCGCGGCCGGCCTCTATCACACCGCCTTTCTGATGCCGACGCGCAAGGATCTCGCGCGCTGGCTGGTGCATGCCGCCTCGCATCGCGTGCCGTTGTCGGGCTTTGCCGATCATCTCGTCAGCGAGTCCGTCTATCTCGACGATCCCGAAGGCAACGGCATCGAGGTCTATGCCGACCGCGATCCTTCGCAATGGCAGTGGAGCCAGGGCTCGGTGAAGATGGCAACCGACGAGCTGAACATTCCGGACCTGCTGTCGCTCACGAATACCCGCGTCAGCGACTACGCGAAGGCGCCGGAGGGCCTGCGCGTCGGGCACATGCATTTGCGGGTCGGCGATCTCGCGCAGGCCGAAGGCTTTTATCACGGCACCGTCGGCCTCGATCCGACCCGCCGCCGCAACGGTGCCGCGTTCCTCTCCTCCGGCCGCTATCATCATCACCTCGGCATGAACGTCTGGCAGAGCCAGGGCGCCGGCCGCCGCGACGCCACCACGACGGGGCTTGCCTGGTTCTCGCTGGTGACGGAGAAGCAGGACATTCTCGCCGCCCAGGACGAGCGCCTGCGCAAGGCAGGCGCGCAGGTCACGGCGCTAGCCAACGGCGTTGAAGCCGTCGACCCCTGGGGCACGCGGGTGCGGCTGCTCAAGGTGTGAGGCGACAGCTAGGTAGTGTCTCAGTTTGAATTTATCTTTCCCAAATTCTCGCAATAATCCCAAAGACTAGGGTTGCGGCTCCCACCACCGTCAAGATTCCTACAATGAGAAATTCAGCCTGGATCCACTGTTCGCTGAAAGTACCTTCAAAAAACCGAAACCAGACCAGAATGGTGACAAGGAGGACGGCCGCAGTTAGAGCTGCTTTGAAACAAAACTTTGAAAACTTCACGAGTGGGTCCCTATAACTATGATCGACGGCCAATCCGGTCCCCGCCATTCGCGGTCCTTACAAGAAGCGAATTGCCGATGAAATTTCAAACTGAGACACTACCGACAGCTAGAGCTCGATATATTCCCGCTCGCCGGTCTCGGGCCGCGTGAACACAGCCACGCGGCGCTTGGTCTCGGGATCGATGAAGCGCTCGCCGGTGTCGACCCAGCCGGGACCTGCAGGCCGCCGGGATGCCGGCTTGTAGCGCGTGTCGTAGATGAGGCTCAGGATCAGGCCGATGCCCACGAAGGTGAGGGGCACGCCGAACGGAAAATAGTGGCCGGCGATCAGGAGCACGGCGGCAATCACGAGCGCGGCGATCCCGATTGGCAAAGCCATACTCTGCTCCCTGTGGCCTAGCGCGAGGCCTCGATCACGACCGCGGTGCCGTAGGCCACGATCTCGCTCATGGTCTGGCCGATCTCCGCGGAATCGAACCGCATCATCACGATCGCGTTGGCCCCCATTGCGGTGGCGTTCTCGACCAGGCGGTCGATGGCGTGGCGGCGGGCATCTTCGAGCAGCCGCGTATATTCGGGGATCTCGCCGCCGACGATCGAGCGCAAGCCGGCGACGATATTGCCGCCAAGTCCGCGGCTGCGGACGACGATGCCAAAGCACTGGCCGAGCGTCCGGACGACGCGGTGGTTGGCTACGTTCTCCGTGGTGACGATCAGCATGTGGCTTTCCCGACAGGTTGGCTGCAACGTCCCATTAGTCCGTCAATGCAGCAGGCGGGTTCATTCGCCGGCTTGCTTGTCGGCCTCACGGGGGCATGTTAGCACCCGCGAAACCATACGGGCGGACCTGCAACGCCCGATCTGCCGCAGGGTTACCTGACATGCCCGATTTCCACGGCGTCTTCCCCTATCTCGTCTCGCCCGTCGATGCGAACGGCATCGTGCGCACCGGCGTGCTCGACCGGCTCTGCGACGACCTGATCGGCGCCGGCGTGCATGGGCTGACGCCACTCGGCTCGACCGGCGAGTTCGCCTATCTCAACGCCGCACAGCGTATGGCGGTCGTGCAGACCACGATCGAGACCGCGAAGGGCCGCGTGCCTGTGGTGGCCGGTGTTGCCTCGACCTCGACCGCCGATGCGGTCGCGCAGGCCATGGCGTACCAGAAACTCGGTGCCGACGGCATCCTGGCGATCCTCGAGGCCTACTTCCCGCTCGCGGATGCGCAGGTCGAATCCTATTTCCGCGCCATTGCGGACGCGGTCGACATTCCCGTTGTCATCTACACCAATCCGCAATTCCAGCGCTCCGATCTCACGCTCGACGTGATCGCGCGCCTCGCCGAGCACCCGCGCATCGGTTACATCAAGGATGCTTCGACCAACACCGGCCGGCTGCTGTCGATCATGAACCGCTGTGGCGACAAGATCCGCGTGTTCTCGGCTTCCGCACATATTCCGGCCGCGGTGATGCTGATCGGTGGCTTCGGCTGGATGGCGGGACCAGCCTGCATCATCCCGCGCCAGAGCGTCGCACTCTACAATCTCTGCAAGGACGGACGCTGGGATGCGGCCATGGCGCTCCAGCGCAAGCTGTGGCGCATCAACGAAGCTTTCGCCCGCTTCAACCTCGCCGCCTGCATCAAGGCAGGGCTGACGATCCAGGGCTATGACGTCGGCGACCCCATTCCGCCGCAGGCGGCGCTGACCGCCGAGCAGCGCAAGGCCGTCGAGGCGGCGCTGCGGGATCTTGCATAATTGTCATTCCGGGTTCGATGCTACGCATCGCCCCGGAATGGCGAACATGTCGCGGCATGACGAATTTGCAGGTCCTGCCCGCACAAAACGTCGGCTGGCCTCGTTTGCCTCGATCCGCTAAAAGGCGGCCGCACTTTGAGGCTTAGAGGACAAGCGGAATGAACATTCTTCCCGGCAATTTGCGTTTCGGAGCGGGCAAGCCAGTCAAGCGTTTGGAAGACCAGCGACTGCTCACCGGGAAGGGGCAGTTCATCGACGACAAGCCGGAGGACGGCGCGCTGTGGCTGCACGTGCTGCGCTCGCCGCATGCCCACGCAAAAATCGTGTCGATCGACACCAGCGCAGCGGCGGCGATGCCTGGTGTGACCGCGATCTACACCGGCGCCGATCTGATCAAGGACAACATCGGCGAGATTCCCACGCTGAACATCTTCAGGCGTCCCGACGGCAAGCCGATGACGGTGCCGCCGCGCCGCCTGCTCGCCCATGAGGTCGTGCGCTATGCCGGTGAGGCCGTTGCGGCCGTGGTCGCCACCTCGGGCGTTCTGGCGCAGAGCGCGGCCGAAGCGATCGTGGTCGACTATGACGTGCGGCCTGCGGTCGTCGATCCCCTCGAGGCGGTGAAGCCAGGTGCGCCCGTGGTGTGGCCGGAGGCGCCCGATAACATTGTCGGGGCGATGGCCTACGGCGACGCTGCCAAGGTCGAGGAAGCCTTCGCGAAGGCTGCGCATGTGGTCGATCTCGATCTCGTCAGCCAGCGGCTCGTGCCGTCTGCGATGGAGCCGCGCTCGACCATTGCCGAGATCGAGAAGAAGTCCGGCCGGCTTCTCCTGCACGTGCAGTCGCAGACGCCGGCCTCGACCCGCGACGTGCTCGCGGGAGCGGTGCTGAAGCGGCCGATCGAGAGCGTGCGCGTGCTGGTCGGCGACATCGGCGGCGGCTTTGGCCAGAAGACCAACCTCTATCCGGAGGACGGCATCGTCGCCTATGCCGCGACCAAGCTGAACAAAAAGATCCGCTGGCGCGGCGACCGTACCGACGAGTTCGTCGGCGGCACCCATGGCCGCGATCTCACCTCGACCGCCTCTTTCGCACTCGACGAGAAGGGCAAGGTGCTGGCCTATCGCGTCAAGTCGATCGGCTGCACCGGTGCCTACTCCTCGGGCGCCGCCAACATCATCCCGCTGGTGCTCGGTCCCTTCGTGCAGACCGGCGTCTACGACCTGCCGTTGGTGCATTTCGAGATCAAGACGGTGATGACCCACACCGCACCGGTCGGTGCCTATCGCGGCGCGGGCCGCCCCGAGGCTGTGTTCATCGTCGAGCGCCTGTTCGACGCCGCCGCGCGAAAAATCGGCATGGATCCGCGCGCGATCCGCAAAGCCAATTACATCAAGCCGGCTCAGCTCCCCTACACCAACGCTGCCGGGCAGGTCTACGATTCCGGCGCCTTCGCGCACATGCTCGACCGCGCCGCGAAGCTTGCCGATTGGGAGGGCTTTGCCGCGCGCAAGCGTGCTGCGAAGAAGAAGGGCCTGCTCTATGGCCGCGGGCTCACCTCCTACATCGAGTGGACCGGCGGCCGCGCGCACACCGAGAAGGTCAGCCTGCACGCGACCTCACAGGGCCGCGTCATCCTGCATTCCGGCACCATGGCGATGGGGCAGGGACTACAGACCACCTACACCCAGATGATCTCCGACACGCTCGGCATTCCCCTCGACAAGATCGACGTGGTGCAGGGCGACACCGATCTTGCGACCGGCTTCGGCAGCGTCGGTTCGCGCTCGCTGTTCGTCGGCGGCACGGCGGTCGCGGTCTCTTCGAACGACCTGATCCAGAAGGCGCGCGAGAAGGCGTCGAACGTGCTGGAGACCTCGGTCGAGGACATCGAGTATCAGGGCGGCATGCTCACCGTGGTCGGCACCGACCGCCGCATCAGTCTGTTTGAACTCGCCGAGAAGGAGGAGGGCGCCAAGCTCAGCGTCGATTCCGAAGGTGAGGTCGATGGACCTAGCTGGCCGAACGGCACGCATGTCTGCGAGGTCGAGATCGATCCGGAGACCGGCGTATCCCGCGTCGTGCGCTACACCACGGTTGACGACGTCGGTGTTGCCGTCAATCCGATGCTGGTCACCGGCCAGATCCATGGCGGCGTCGCGCAGGGCATTGGGCAGGCACTCTATGAGGGCGTCGCCTATGACACCGAGGGCCAGCTCCTCACCGCGAGCTACCAGGACTATTGCATCCCGCGTGCCGACGACGTGCCGCCGATCGAGGTGACGCTCGACGATTCCGCACCCTGCCGAACCAACCCGCTCGGCGCCAAGGGCTGCGGCGAATCCGGTGCCATCGGCGGCCCGCCCTGCGTGACCAACGGCGTGATGGACGCGCTCAGTGAGCTCGGCATCGCCCAGCTCAACACGCCGCTGACCCCGCAAAAGATCTGGCGGGCGATCCGGGACGCGAAGGCGGGAGCGTAGGCGCTACGTCGCGTTTTTACGTCGGCTGTCGCCACAGCCCCAACTCGTCGTCCCGGGGCGCGCGAAGCGCGAGCCCGGGACCCATAACCACAGGGAGTAGTTTGGCGAAGACGTCAGCATGTCCTCCGCGAGCGCAATCTGATATCTAGGCTCCGGATTCCACCGGGAGAAGTTTCATGCGCAAGATCCTGACC
>NZ_JBBIAM010000157.1:0-18829 GCF_054185185.1 Bradyrhizobium sp. UFLA05-153 | reverse complement strand
ACGCCTCATCAATTCTCCCTCAGAATCACGGGAGAATCATAACAGCGGCACTATGTTTTCACACAGCCAGGGTCATTTGCGACTGAGCCGGGCAGTGCTCGCTATCAATCGATGTCCGCTTCGGTCCCGATAGCAACCGCTTTTGAGCAGACGCAGCAAATGACGCGAGGGGCCAACAGGAGACAATCGTCGCACTTGATGGGCGCTCTCAATGCGCCTTTCAAAACAGATGAAACAGGTGTCGGACAACCGAGACGCCTTAGTGCCTCGCCGGTATTTAGAACCCTGGCCGAGGCACGATACGAGCATAAATTGTCAGCACAGCTGACATGCCTCAACAAGGAAAGAGGGCAAAGCGGAATGCCGATGCATGGTCGGCCTCAAGAAAACGGTCTAATCTACGCGATGGCTCGGTGGAAAGTTGATATTTTTGCCTGGAGCTAGATCATGATCAAAACGCCATTCGCAATTGCTGCTGCGGCCGCAGTGGGACTTTCGCTCGCGCAACCGGCGTTGGGGCAATCAGACAGCAGTCAGCTCGGCACTGTGCATTTCGACACATCGTGCAAACCAGAAGCGCAGAAACTTTTCGACCGCGGGATGCTGTACCAGCACTCGTTCTGGTACCGCGCGTCGCAACAAGTGTTTGGAGACGTGCTGAAGGCCGACCCTGAGTGCGGTGTAGCCTACTGGGGCATCGCGCTCAGCCTGTTATGGAATCCCCACGTTCCGACGCCTGCGAAGAACCTCGCCGGGGGCGCTGACGCGATCGCAAAGGGAAAGAGCGTCGGCACCAAGACCCAGCGCGAGCGCGACTACCTGGATGCGCTCGGCGCCATGTACGCCGACTACGAAAAAGTCGATCACCGTACGCGCATGCAGGCTTACGCCAAGGCCATGGAACAACTAGCACAGCGCTATCCCAACGATGATGAAGCGCAGATCTATTATGCGCTCGCCCTAAACACCTCGGCTTCGCCGGCCGACAAGACCTACGCCAACCAGCTCAAAGGTGCGGCAATCCTTGAGCCGATCGCAATACGCCAGCCACAACATCCCGGTGTGGCGCATTACCTCATCCACCTCTACGACTATCCGCCGATCGCCGAGAAAGGCCTTGAGGCCGCCCGACGCTATGCCAAGGTCGCGCCAGCGGCAGCACATGCGCAGCACATGCCATCGCACATCTTCACGCGCGTCGGCTATTGGAAGGAGTCGATTGCGTCCAATGTCGAATCGTCGCGTGTCGCGAACGCGGACAAAGAGGGCCATGATCAGCTGCACGCCATGGATTACCTGGTCTACGCCTATCTACAACTCGGGCAGGACGAGAAAGCCGCAGCTGTTATCGACGAAATGAACGCAGTCACCGGGTTCACCGAGACCTTCATCGCCGGACCATATGCGCTGGCCGCTGCGCCGGCACGCTACGCGGTGGAGCGCGGCGATTGGAAGGCTGCGGCGGCGCTTCAAGTCCGCGCCAGCCCCCTGGCTCACGTGCAGGCGGTGACCCATTTCGCGCGAGCGCTAGGCGCAGCCCGCTCGGGCAATCCTGAAGCCGCCAAGGCTGATATCGCCAAGCTCGCCGAGTTGCGGGACAAGCTGCGAGATGCGAAGGACGCTTATTGGTCGGAGCAAGTAGACATTGAGCGGCAGGTCGCAACCGCCTGGAGGCTCTATGCCGAGGGCAAGCGCGACGACGCTCTGAAAGTGATGAGCGCAGCGGCCGATGCTGAGGACAAGACCGAGAAGCATCCGGTGACGCCGGGCGTACCCAAGCCGGCACGCGAACTCTATGGTGTCATGCTGCTCGAGAGCGGTAACGCCAAGGACGCGCTCGGCGCGTTTGAAGCGACGCTGAAGAAGGAACCAAACCGGCTGGGCGCCTATGCGGGCGCGGCGAAGGCCGCGGAAAAGTCCGGTGAGTCCGCCAAGGCTCATGAGTATTACAGCAAGGTCGTCGCGATCGCCGATGCTGCGGATAGTACCCGGACCGAGGTTACCGACGCGCGCGCGTTCCTGACGAAGCGCTGATGGGCATGCGGATACCACGGGAGCATGTCGTGAGAGCAATCTTTGTGTCTATCGTTCTGAGTGCTCTCGCGACACCGGCTGTCGCTCAATCGCTTCAGGTCATCGGATACTCCGGCTATCTCGGCGAGTGGGAGTTGACCGCCACCGTCACGGAAACGATTTCCGACCATATAAAGGAATACTCCGGACCATTAACGTTGAAGCACGTCGGTGTGTGCACTCAGGATGGTCCGGAGGAGAAGACTGGTGAAATGCGGTTTCAGATATCGGCCTCATCATCCCAATTGAATGCGACATTGTCGGTTGCCGGCGTCGAATGCACCTACAGCGGACGATTGTCAGACTCTTACACAGGCACGATCGATTGCCCCGGTCGACAAGCCGCTCCACTCAAGCTATGGGTGCGATAGTTGCCCGCCAAGAGGCGCTCCCCTTGGAGCGAGCGCGACGTCGCCTATGGGTCATTCTCGACCGAGTCAGCCGGTCTTGCCTGCCATTTGGATGTCCGCCTCGACTTGAAAGCGACAAATCTCGCGCGGCGGCGCGATATATCGCAAAGGGCCAACTGCAGACGAAGGCTGCAATGCTGCGCGAGAAGTGCAGTCCCGCTGACCTTCCGAGTTCGTATCCGAACCTTTGCGGGAATTTGGAGAACCCGTAGTGAACAGATTCACTAGTGCATCGGAGACCTCCTGGAATAGTCTGGGCCGACCATGCGCAGTCCAGTAATCTGGAGTTCGAGGAGAGAGCCATGTCGTTCATCAATTGGGACGCTACATTTCACTTCGACCCGCACGACCCCTTGAATGCCTTCGCCACCCACGGAATCCCGGTGCCCACCTACGGCAACTACGGCGGCCCCGGCTACACCGCAGGCCAGTTCGGTGTCACGACGCCTGAGCCTTCGCAACTCACGCCCGAAACACAGCCCGTCGATCAACTAGATCAGCTATTCTACCAACATGACCTCGTACATCAGCACTTCCGCGACGGGGGGGCCACGTTTTCCGACATCGTCAATGCGGATATTACGCTGATCGTGGGCATGGCTGCCCTGGACTACACCGATCCCGGTAAGCCGAACTATGATCCCGAAGCAGGCCTCTACGAGGGGCTTTCGACGTTTGGCACCGTTCTCAAGCTTGAGACCGAGCTTAAGAGCGTTCACAGCGACATTACGCAACTCCCCAACTACTCTGAAATCGTGAGCGACACCCAGGAGGCATTCGTGAACTTCGCCGCCGGCCTCGCTGAGGCGCCGTCCGAAGCGAGGACGCTACACGCGGCGCTTCCACTATTTGAGCACCACTTTCATGACTTGCTGATTTAGACGTGGCTGTAGCTTCCGCCTCAACTGAGCAACGCCGTATCGCTGTGATTTGATCTCAAAGGCTGTGCATGTAGGCCGAACAACCTGCACAGCTGAGGCTGTCCAGGTTATGAGGCCCGGCTCATAGGGTCGGTGACAAGCTGAGAACCCAGCGACGACGACTCCGAGGCGCCGCATCAGGATCATTCGG
Source organism: Bradyrhizobium sp. UFLA05-153 (assembly GCF_054185185.1). Taxonomy (NCBI): domain Bacteria; kingdom Pseudomonadati; phylum Pseudomonadota; class Alphaproteobacteria; order Hyphomicrobiales; family Nitrobacteraceae; genus Bradyrhizobium; species Bradyrhizobium sp. UFLA05-153. The sequence continues at coordinate 15,275 of NZ_JBBIAM010000157.1, read as the reverse complement.
GAAGACCTGAAGCGCGCATTGCTTCGATAAGAGGTCCCGCGAGTATCGGCACGCAACCGATGGCGGAGCATTGACCGTTGCTGTTGAAGTTAGGCTGAAGTTGCATCACGCGGTCGGCAGCAGCTTTGGCATCCTTTATTCGCCCGAGCTTTGCTAGCGCCGCAGCTAGAAACATGTGCGAGACACTGAAACCTGGCTTGCTACGAATGGCTCGTTGCGCTGCAACTGCAGCATCTTCATAACGCCCACGAAGAAAATGACCCATGCAAATGCCATGCAGCGCTGCTGTAATCCATGGATCGAATGGGCTTAGGCGAATGCCCCGTTCGCCCCATTCAATAGCGCGCTCCGCTTCCCCTCCCCAACCCAAAATCAATGAACCCCAGGAATACGCCCATGCTGCCGATGGGGAAATTGCAAGGGCGGCCTCGAAGGTTTCCTGAGCCAAGGCACGATCATGTTCGACAAGCCCAATCGCGATCGCGGCATAGACCAGTGCGGGGGCGTCGTCTGGACCGAGCGCAATGGCAGCATGCGCGTGCTGTATTGCCGCTACACGGTTGTCTTCGCGCCTTCCCGCTCGCAGATATAGTATCTCATTACAAAACGCGGTTTGGCCGTGCGCAAGCGCATAGTTCGGCTCAAGCAAAAGCGCGCGCTGCAGGAGTGGTACTGCTTGCGACGCGCCGTCCGGCATTCCAGTGTCAACTAGCGGTGTCGCACGCAGTACAAGATCGTACGCGTCGAGATTTTCGGGCCGTTTACGCTTGGCCCGTTCAATTTCAGCTTGACGCACGCTGGGCTCGATTGCGGCGACCGTGCTCAAGGTTATCTCATCCTGCAACGCAAAGATGTCATCGACGGCGCGGTCGTAGCGATCCGCCCAAATATGGGCCCTTGTCTCCGCGTCAATGAGCTGCGCTGTAATCCGTACTCGACCGCTTGCCTTTCGCACGCTGCCTTCCAATACGTAACGAACACCTAGTTCTCGTCCAACTCGCTTGATGTCGACCGACTGGCCCTTATAGGTAAAGCTCGAATTGCGAGCGATCACGAACAGCCATTTGAAACGGGACAGTGCAGTGATGATGTCCTCGACCATCCCATCAGCGAAATACTCCTGCTCGGCATCGCCACTCATGTTCTGGAACGGCAAGACGGCAATAGAGGGCTTGTCGGGAAGGGGAATCGGCTTTGGTGCTTCCGCGGCAGCTTGTAGTGCCGCGATGGAGTCGGCAGGCTTGGCGACCACCGTAGACCCGCACGGGCTCTTCGATATTCTTAACCTGCTGTGTCCCCAAATCGGTAAACGTAATCGGCAGAACTTTCCGCACCTGCTCATACGTCGTTCCGGAGATGCAAACCCCACCCGGCTCCGCCAGCGTCTGCAACCGCGCTGCGATGTTCACACCGTCGCCGAACAGATCGCCCGCACGAACCATCACGTCACCCACGTGGATACCAATGCGGAAATTGATGCGCTTGTCCGCTTGCAAGCTGGCGTTCGCTTCCGCCAGAGCGGCCTGCGCCTCGGCCGCACACTGTACTGCGTCCACAGCGCTGCCGAACTCGGCGAGTGACTTTGGCGAATGACCGCTTTGCGCCACAAGCGCCGCTCTCGGTCCGATGGATATGCTGAGCACATCGGTTAGGCCCAAAACTAGGCTCTGTCTTCGGTGCGAAGTTGCGCAATATAGCGTGACAATGGCAGACTAACTCTACTCGCGTTTCATCGTCTAGCTTTGAGCACCGAATGGACCTCGCCTAACATTATCTCGGTGCTGTGACCACTCGGATGAAGCTTAGTTGGAGGAAGCACTGTGAACGCAAACTGGCCAGACATCCCGTTCGAGAACTGGCGCGAGACATGTTCCGCGCTCCATATGTATTCGCAGGTTGTGGGTAAGTACCGACTTGCACGAACGCCTTGGCTCAACCATTCTTGGCACGCGACCCTCTACGTTAACGCACGTGGGTTGACGACTTCGCTGGTACCGGACGGGGCTGGCATTGAGATCACCCTTGATCTCCGGAAACATGCCGTCATCGGAGAAGCAGCAGACGGGCGCACGACTGAGCTTCCGTTAGGACCGATGTCTGTGGCTGACTTCTATGCATATTTCCTCGAACTCGTTCGGCGTATTGGGGGCACGCCGGAGCTTCACGGCCGACCCAGCGAGGTGCCCGCTCCCATCTCATTTCGCGATGATCGGCAAACGAGACCCTACGATGCTGCAGCCGTGACAAGGTTCTTCGAGGCGCTCGTGCTCGCCAACAATGTATTCACCCGATTTCGAACCGGCTTCATCGGAAAGGCTAGTCCCGTTCATCTCTTTTGGGGCAGCTTTGATCTAGCGGTCACGCGCTTCTCCGGACGCCCCGCGCCCCTACATCCGGGTGGCATTCCTTCTTTGCCGGACGAGGTGACCCGCGAGGCATACAGTCATGAAGTCTCGTCGGCAGGTTTTTGGCCGGGCGGCGGCGGCACGGATTTTGCGGCTTTTTACTCCTATGCCTATCCCGCTCCTGCAGGTCTTGCGGACGCGAAAGTGATGCCCGATGGAGCCTACTTCGACCGGAAGCTCGGGGAATTTCTCCTGCCTTACGATGTGGTGAGACAATCAGCTGCCCCGGAGGTAGCGCTGATGGCCTTCCTGGAGAGCACATATCTGGCCGCAGCCGACCTCGGACATTGGGATCGTAGAGCCCTCGATTGTCCCACTGGCGTAGCCCGCCGACCGCGGCCATTGAGCTAAGGGGCCCAAGGTCCCACAGCTGATTTTCAACTTGAAGAAAGCGAAATCGATAAACTCTGAATTATCGGCAAGTTTGATCGCTCGCGTCGACGAGGTGGTTGAATAGCTTGGTCGCCATGTCGGCTTCTGGTTCGCTGATCTGCAACCAGATGGCTTCGCTGTCTGGTTCTGAGGTGATTGTGTTGAAAAAGTCGCACTCGCGAAAGCACCTATAGCGCCAATAAATCAAGTGGCATGACCTGGACGGCCTTTATCTTACTGTTGGTGATGGCGATCGCAGCCTCGAAGTTCGTGCGCCATTCGCTCGCGGTGCTCGTCGCGATAGTGACGATCGTCACACTGGTCTGGATTTTGGCGGGGCACCCTCGGGATCCGCCACTTGGAGGCACTCGTTCGAGTTCGACGTCTCGCAGTACTCCATAGGTCGGCCGTGGAATTTGGCGGGGCCAAACCCCTCAGCGGTGCCACGGCAATGGAGTAAGCAGTGGTCGTTAGACTCGATTCGTTTGGCGCGCCCATTACCGCCGAGCACCTCGCCTCGGCATTGACCCTAAACCACTTATGCCGAGGTCGCCTTTCGGCTCGATCCCGCTTCCGGCTTAACGTGCCGGGGATGACCGAAAAAGGCCAGCGCGATCGCTCTTGGGAGAGACTTTGAGCGGTTATTCTCTGCCTAGCGAGAGCACCTGAGCCGCAGCGGTAGAGCAAGTTTTTTTCTAATTTCTCTCCCTCCGCCATCTGCGCGATTTTGTGCGCCACACTTCGAACCTCTGCGATCCCAAACAGCGCCGTTGAGCGCCTGTGAGGCCGTGTCGGCAATCTCCTGAATCTTTCCCACGCGCTGAGTGAATCCCTCATTGCCAACGTCGAAAGATGACGCTCGCGTTGACGCCGCCGAAGCCGAATCCGTTGGAAATCGCATATTCCATTGGCATACGCCGTGCCTCGCGGGCCACGATGTCGACGCCTTGGGCCGCCGTGTCGCCATTGTCGAGATTGAGGGTGGGCGGTGCCACCTGGTCCCGTAGCGCGAGGATTGTGAAGATTGCTTCGGCTCCGCCGGCTGCGCCGAGCAGATGACCCGTTGCCGATTTTGTGGCGCTCACGGCAATCTTTCCCTCGCGGCCGAACACGGCCTTGATCGCTTCCAGTTCGGAAACGTCGCCAACCGGCGTCGAGGTGGAATGGGCGTTGAGATGCTGGATGTCACCAGGCCTGAGGCTGGCCTGCCGTAACGCGCCTTCCATGGCACGGCGCGCGCCGTCGCCGTCCTCGGGTCCTGACGTGATGTGGTAGGCATCGGCCGTCGTGCCATAGCCGACGATTTCGGCGAGCGGTTTGGCGCCGCGGCGGGTCGCATGCTCCAGCTCTTCAATGACGAGGATACCGGCGCCTTCGCCCATGACGAAGCCATCGCAGTCGCGATCAAAGGGGCGGGACGCGCGCGCCGGCGTGTCGTTGAAGCCCGTCGAAAGCGCCCGGGCGGAGGCGAACCCGCCAAGGCTCACTAGGTCGATGCAGGCTTCCGAGCCACCGCAAATCGCAACGTCGGCTTCTCCGGTTCGGATGAGACGTGCGGCATCGCCGATCGCCTGCACGCTTGCGGCACAGGCAGTGACGGGTGTACCGACCGGCCCCTTGAAGCCGTAGCGGATCGAGATATGGCCGGCTGCGAGATTTGCGAGGAAGGACGGCACGGTGAAAGGCGAGAGGCGCCTCACGCCGCGCTGATCGGTGGTGCGAACCGCATCGACGATCGCCGGAAAGCCTCCGATGCCGGATGCGATCACGGTGGCCGTGCGCTCCATGGCATGCGCGTTCGAAGGGATCCACGCCGCCTGTGCTATGGCCTCGGATGCTGCGGCGAGGGCGAACAGGATGAAGCGATCCATCCTCCGCTGATCCTTGGGAGGAACGACCAGATCCGGATCGAAGCCACCATCCTGGTCGTCGATTTTGGTCTGAACGATTCCGGCGACGCGTATGGGAAGGACAGCCGCCCACTCCGGGAGCGCTGCAAGTCCTGAACGGGCCGAGAGCAGCCGGGACCATACCAGCTCACTGCCGCAGCCCAGCGGTGACACGAGTCCCAATCCGGTAACGACGATGCGATGCATGATCAGAGGACCTTCGAGGTCGGCTTGGCTGTCGGTCGGGAAATTGGTGTCTGTCGGGAGCGTCGGCGTTCACGATTGCAATTGATAAACACGGTCAGCCGGCCCAACCAGCGTTGCTTGGGACTGGATCTGAAGACCTTCAACTTCGCGCTCAAGCTTTGCGACACGATCTTCCAGCCCGAACATGTAGTCGCCGCGCGGATCGTCCATGCTCAGGGCCGCGGCCCATTCATTCATGCTCTGCCAAAAGCGCTTGAACATCGTTGCGCACTCCTGCGTTTGATCATTGCTGTCATTCTGTCGCCAGTATCACGCGAGCCAGTTCCGACGGATTCTCGACAGCTGAGAAGTGGCCGGTATTTTTCAGAGTTAACATCCGTGGGGCAGGGATCAGCAACCGCGTGCGCTCGCGCTCATCTGGTCGAGACCAATCGCTATCGCCATAGATGAGCGTCACGGGCGCCGAAATCTGCCGATAATAGTCCCGTGCCTTGCTCCAGGATTGCCAGCCTGCCAGCACCTTGCGCGCGATCTGCTTGTATCCCGGGCGACGAGCTGCCTCGTCGAATTCAGCAAGCAGATCGGCCGGCAGTTTGCGTGCATCGTGATATCCGCCGCCCATGATCTTGCCGAGGACGATCTTGTTTTCGAGCGATGCATTGATCGCGCCGAGCACCGGGATCTGCAAGCTTCCGATGATGAAGTTCGCGAACCAATTACCGCGTCGAATACCGTCGCCGTAGCGGGTCTCGTAATCGTAGGGGTTGATTGCATAGACCCGATTTACCCGCTGCGGAAGCGATGCCGCTACGGTAAGGGCCAATGCCCCGCCGATCGATTCGCCAACGAGCGTCACGTTGGAGAGGTCTAGCTCCTCGATGAAGCGAATGACGGCTCGCCTGAAGTAGGGTTCGTCGAAGTTCGCATTCGGATCGATTGGTGAGTGGCCGTGACCCGGGAGGTCAATGGCGTACACCGTGTGCGATCCGGCGAGGAGGGGCGCAAGACTGCGGAAGTACTCGAGCTGCGTCCGGATCGTATGCAAGAGGAGCAGGGGAGGCCCGCTGCCGGTCTTTTGAAAACGTACGCTTAGTTTGTCCGATATCTTCAGCAAACTTGGTTTGGCTTCGGTCATGCTGAGCATTCGATCTCTCCGTGCTTTGAGGCGCACGCTTTCAAGCGGCAGCGACGTCGCGAACCTGTTCGGCCGCGGCATCCAGAAGCGCCTGAGCCAGATCAGGGTCGTTGACGACGCGCGATAGCGTCACCGCGCCGACCATCGTTGCGAGAATGGCCATGGCCTTGCCCCGCGAGGCCTCGTCGCCGGTCCCGGAGATGAAGCGGCCAAGCACGTCGAGATGCGCTTTGATTCCCGCTTCGAATTCCGCCTTCACGTCCGGGCCCTGTCGGGCGGCATCTGCGCCGAGCGCCACGATCGGGCAGCCGTCCATCTTTTCTCCGCGATGGTCGCCACTGAGGTAAAACCCGATCACCGCGCCGAGGGGATCGTCAGGATGTGCCGCGGCCGCGTCTGACCATCGGCCGGACGCGCTCTCCAATGCACGCTTGGACGCCTCAACCGCCAGATCCTCTTTTGATGCGAACTGCTTGTAGAAGGCGCCTTGGGTTAGCCCGGCACCCTTCATCAGATCCTTGAGGCCAATGCCATCAAAGCCGCGCTCCCTGAAGAGGCGACTTGCCACATTGATCACGGTTTGGCGGTTCTCGGCCGCTTGGGTGCGACTCACTCGCATCGTGGATCTCCATTTGGATTTCGTTCGACTTCTATATACAAGTTAGCGTTCGAACGCAATCTATCAAGATGCATGGCTGGATTTGGCCGCCGGACGAGGAAAGACCCCGGTTTTCCGGGCATCACGTTCGCGTTAGCGCCCTAAAAATAGATTGCGATCGAAATCTAATTTACGTATAGAAGTCGAGTGAAATCTAAAATCCAAAGGAGACGGTCATGATGAGGGGTGTTGCGGTGCTGGCCGGTATTTTGGTCCCGGCGGGGGTGGCGACCTTCGTTGCTCTTGCGATTCCGGCTCATGAAGCCTCTGCGGTCAGTGACCCGAGGCAGGAGCCCCCGATGGTGCGTCTGGTGACGGCCACGCCGGTCAACGGATCCGAGCGCGGTTTCACCGGCACCATCGGCGCGAGAGTGGAAAGCAATCTCGGTTTTCGCGTTGCCGGGAAGATCGTCGAACGACTCGTGAATGTCGGTGAGCAGGTCAAATCCGGCCAGCCGCTGATGCGGATCGACGAAACCGATCTGCGTCTGGCGGTCGCAGCGAAGCGCAACGCAGTCGCCGCGGCGCGTGCAGTTGTCGTTCAGACCGACGCCGACGAGAGGCGCTACGCCAACCTCGTGAACGACGGTTGGGCTTCAAAGCAACGCTACGAGCAGGCGAAGGCCGCATCGGATACCGCCAAAGCGCAGCTTGCCGCGGCGGAAGCCGACGCGGGGGTCGCGGAGAACCAGGCGACCTATTCCGTGCTGCTTGCGGATGCCGACGGAACGGTCACCCAAACGCTTGGCGAGCCCGGCCAAGTGGTCTCCGCCGGTCAAGCGGTCGTTCGGTTGGCACAGTCCGGTCCTCGTGAAGCGGTGGTGGCGCTTCCCGAAACGACGCGGCCGGCGATTGGCTCGCTCGCCGAAGCGAGCCTCTATGGGAGCGATGGGCGCCGCTATACGGCGCATCTCCGGCAGTTGTCGGATTCCGCCGATCCCCAGACCCGTACCTATGAGGCTCGCTACGTTCTCGATGGCGACGCCGCGGCGGCTCCGCTTGGCGCGACGGTCACCATTCGGCTTGCAAGCCAGGATAGTCAACCAGAAGTGCAGGTGCCGCTGGGAGCCGTGCTCGATGACGGCAGAACGACCGGCGTTTGGGTCTTCGATAGCGCGACTTCGACCGTACGCCTGCAGCCCATCAAGCTTCTGCGTGTGACCAGCGAGACGGCCGTTATCTCCGGATCGAACTCCGGCGACCAGATTGTTTCCCTGGGCGCTCATCTCCTGCACGAGGGCGCTCGCGTCAGGACCGCGTCGGACAGCAGGAGCAACTGATGAGATTCAATCTTTCCGCGGTCGCCGTTCGCGAGCGGGCCGTCACCCTGTTCTTCATCCTCCTGCTGGCGGCCGCGGGCGTCTACGCCTTCATCATGCTCGGACGGGCCGAGGACCCGTCCTTCACCATCAAGACCCTGACGGTCACCACCGTGTGGCCGGGCGCGACGGCAAGCGAGATGCAGGACCACGTCGCCGAACCCCTGGAAAAGCGGATTCAGGAACTGACCTGGTATGACCGGGTGGAGACGACCACGCGACCCGGTTATGCCTACATGACGGTGACGCTGAAGGACAGCACGCCGGCGTCGAGCGTGCAGGAGGAGTTCTACCAGGCCCGCAAGAAGCTCGGAGACGAAGCGCGCAAGTTGCCGTCGGGCGTGCTCGGCCCCTTCGTCAACGACGAATATTCGGACGTGAGCTTCGGACTTTATGCGCTCAAGGCCAAGGGCATGCCGATGCGCGAGCTCGCCAGGCAAGCCGAGGTGATCCGTCAGGACCTCCTGCACGTGCCCGGCGTCAAGAAGATCAACATCCTCGGCGAACGTCCCGAACAGATCTTCGTCGAGTTTTCCTATGCCAAGCTGACGACCCTCGGCGTATCGGCACAGGATATCGTTGCCGCCTTGCAGCGGCAGAACACGGTGACACCAGCAGGCTCGATTGACACCAAGGGACCGCAGGTCTTCATCCGGGTCGACGGCGCTTATGACAGCGTCCAGGCGATCGCCGACACCCCGATTGTCGCTGCCGGGCGAACGCTGAAGCTTTCCGACATTGCCGAGGTCCGCCGCGGCTACGAGGATCCTCCCACCTACATCATCCGACACCAAGGTGAGCCCACGATCATGCTCGCGGCGGTGATGCAGGAGGGCTGGAATGGTCTGGCGCTCGGCAAGGCGCTGGAGGAGAGGTCCGCCGCGATCGCTGGGACCCTGCCGCTCGGGATGACCCTGGCCAAGGTCAGCGATCAGGCAGTCAACATCACCTCGGCGGTCGACGAGTTCATGATGAAGTTCGCGATGGCGCTCGGCGTGGTGCTGCTGGTGAGCCTGCTCAGCCTCGGCTGGCGGGTCGGCATCGTCGTGGCGGCTGCCGTCCCCCTGACGCTCGCCGTCGTGTTCCTCATCATGCTGGAGACCGGCCGGTTCTTCGACCGCATCACGCTCGGCGCCCTCATTCTCGCGCTTGGTCTTCTCGTCGACGACGCCATCATCGCCATCGAAGTGATGGTGGTGAAGATGGAAGAGGGCATGGACCGTATCTCGGCGGCGGCCTATGCGTGGAGCCACACGGCGGCACCGATGCTGTCCGGAACACTCGTGACGATCGCAGGATTCCTGCCAGTGGGCTTCGCGCGCTCGACGGCCGGCGAATATGCCGGCAACATCTTCTGGGTCGTGGGCTTCGCCCTCATCGTCTCCTGGATCGTCGCGGTGATCTTCACGCCCTATCTTGGCGTCAAGATGCTACCCGCGATCAAGCCGGTCGAAGGCGGTCACCACGCGATCTACGGCACGCCCAACTATCAGCGCCTGCGAGGACTCATCACCTTCGCCGTCCGCCACAAGTTCCTGACCTGCAGCATCGTCGCTGTCGCCTTCGCGCTTTCCGTCGTCGGCATGGGTGGCGTCAAGCAGCAGTTCTTCCCGACCTCCGACCGCCCGGAAGTGCTGGTGGAGGTTCGCCTACCGGAAGGCACCAGCATCGAGACGACGACCGCCACCGTCGAGAAGCTCGAGACTTGGCTGCACGATCAAACCGAGGCCAAGATCATCACGAGCTATGTCGGCCAGGGTGCGCCGCGCTTCTTCTTTGCGATGGCGCCCGAGCTGCCCGATCCGGCATTCGCAAAGATCGTCGTGCTGACGCCTGACGCAGAGGCGCGCGAGGCTTTGAAGCACCGGCTCCGACAGACCGTGTCACAGGGCCTTGCCCCCGAGGCCAATGTGCGCGTCACCCAGCTCGTGTTCGGACCCTATACGCCGTTCCCGGTGGAGTTTCGTGTGATGGGACCAGATCCCGCTCAATTATACGCCATCTCCCAGAAGGCTCTCGAAGTCATGCGAGGCGTTCATGACGTGCGGCAAGCAAATCGCGATTGGGGCGATCGCACGCCCGTGCTCCGCTTTATCCCGGATCAGGATCGATTGAACCTGATCGGCCTTTCGCCGGCCGAGGTGGGCCGTCAACTCCAGTTCCTCCTCACCGGCATCGCCGTGACGCAGGTTCGTGAGGATATCCGCAATGTCCCCATCGTGGCACGCAGCGCCGGTGGCGAGCGGCTGGATCCGGCGCGTCTGGCGGATTTCTCATTGATGAGCCGGGATGGCCGCTCGATTCCGCTCGACCAGGTCGGCCATTCGGAAATCCAACTTGAAGAACCGATCCTGAAGCGCCGCGATCGCACACCGGTCGTCACCGTTCGCTCTGATATCAATGAGGCGACCCAACCTCCAGAAGTTTCAAAGGATATCAAGACGGCCCTTCAGCCGCTGATCGCATCCCTTCCGGCTGGCTATCGCATCGAGTTGGGCGGATCGATCGAGGAGGCAGCCAAGGCTAATGACGCGTTGGCGACGATCTTCCCGGCCATGATTGCCGCCATGCTGATCGTCGTCATGCTGCAGGTGCGGTCCTTCTCGACGATGGCGATGGTCGTCCTCACGGGACCGCTTGGCCTCGTCGGCGTCGTGCCGGCATTGCTCCTCTTCAACCAGCCCTTCGGGTTCAACGCGATCCTGGGCCTGATCGGACTGGCCGGCATCCTGATGCGCAACACTCTGATCCTGACCGAACAGATCAAGGAGAACCTTGCCGCCGGACTTGACGACTATCACGCCGTCATCGAGGCCACCGTGCAACGCACGAGGCCCGTGATCCTGACCGCGCTTGCTGCCGTGCTGGCCTTCATCCCTCTCACGCATTCCGTTTTCTGGGGATCGATGGCCTACACGCTGATTGGCGGCACCGCAGTCGGAACGGTGTTGATCCTGCTGTTCCTTCCCGCGCTCTATGCCACGTGGTTCCGGATCAAGCCGACCGCAGATGATATGCACGAGGCTTTGCACGAGAGGCCGGAATTGCAATCAGCATTGGCTGCCGAGTAGAGCTCTGTTGCTCCATAACATCAGCGATCCCTATTCTCGCAAGCGCCTTCTCGACGACAGCATCGGCAGAGCGCCGGTCGAGAGAGCTCAATTCGCGGGTGGCCAGAAAGTTATGGCGGACGACGATTGGCGACGCGAGCGTTCGATTTTTTCCAAGCTCGGCATGCAAATGGGCCGGCCACTTCAGGGATTACGTCCTGTCTAGCGACGTTTCCCGAGACCAAGTTCATCGCATTCGTCGCAAGCTTCGCCAAACTTTGGGTTGACGGTAGGAGCCGCCGCCAGGACTCGGAGGTAATGCGGGCGATCAAGGTGTCGATCCGCAATCTGGATCGCCTCAGATACCCCATCCGCCCGGGCAAATGGGTTATCACCCCGGTCGACGACAGTGTTTCTCCTTTCTTCACGGAAGACGAGATGGGCGTGATCCTCGACGCCAACAACGGGCTAATTGAAGGTTTGCTTCCGGACTACATTGATTGTCTTGGCGATCCTTTACGTCCGCCGCGGCGTTCGCATGCCCCATAACGACGGGCTCCGCCGGGAGCTTCATTACCTCAGCTCCTACTCCTTAGCCCTTGGGCCGGTCGAGCAGTTCGCCCAGGCTTGGACACTGGCAACGAAGGATAGTGGTGTACCGTCGATCTTCTCTGCTCCGGTTTCAGCAATCCAGCATCGTGTGGTTGCATTTGCCCCGTTTATCGACGGCATGGATCTCGCGCAGTTGGAGTTCGTCGTCGCGCCCCCGGTCGAGGAGACACCGCTTCGAGATGATGGGCTGCACGGAGGAATTCGCGAATTCAGCTTCCAATAAGCCAGCTTGCTTAAGACCGGCTAGTACAGAAATTCCATAACATTCGATGTGCGAATTTGGGCCGACTTGCGTCGGGCTTGAGCGCCTGCTTGCGAAAGATTGCTTGTTGCTCGCGGCCCTCGACTTAATTGCATGATTGCGTGAGGTGCAGACGTTCTGGCCGTTACTCGCAGCAAGATCTAACGATCCGCGTTCGTCAAGGTAGGTTTAGCAGTAGCCCGACCCTCGCCGACCCCGCAGCCGGAAGCGAGCGTCGGCGCTGTCACCTGATCCATCAAATTGCCGCCTTGAGAAAGCAAGCAGCCAATTCTCTCGGCCGAAACGGGTCGACTAAATAGAAAACCCTGAAATTCGTCGCAGCTATAACGCTTAAGGATCGCGTCTTGCTCGATAGTTTCCACTCCCTCCGCAACCACTGTCATGCCGAGCGCTTGTCCGAGCGTGATGATCGCAGCCGAGATCGCGCGGTCTTTCGGGCTTTCGCTTAGATCCTGGACGAAGCATCGATCGATCTTGATCGCATCGATGGGGAAATGTTTCATGAGAGACATCGACGAATGGCCGGTACCAAAGTCGTCGATTGCCAGCTTTACGCCCCGGCCGCTGATCGCTTTCATGGTGGCTGTCGCATGCTGAACATTTTGCATTACCATGCTCTCTGTGACCTCCAATTGAAGGAGCTGCGGAGCATGGCCCGTTTCGCACAGCACGCGGTCCAGAAACGCAAGTAGCCCATCATCCATGAATTGCTTCGGGGACAGATTGACTGCCATGGAAATGGCCGGAAGTCCTCTCGATTGCCAAAGCAGGTTCTGTCGGCAGGCAGCTTCGAGCACCCACCTGCCGATAGGGATAATCAATCCGCTCTCTTCAGCAACAGGTATGAACGTGCCCGGCGGGATCGTGCCGCGCTGTGGGTGATGCCAGCGAACAAGTGCCTCTACGCCGATCATACTGCCGGCGGCATCGACCTTGGGCTGATACTGCAGGAACAGCTCGTCGTTCGCGATCGCACGTCTCAGATCTGCTTCAAGTATCAAATTACCGAGGGTTTGAGGTTGCAAACTTACGGAAAAGAACCGATAGGCATTTTTGCCATCAGCTTTCGCGGCATACATCGCGGTATCGGCCTTCTTGACCAACTCCTCAGTTTCCGCGGCATCGCCGGGATAGACAGCGATTCCGATGCTGCAGCTGATGCGGCATTCGCATCCGCTTAGCAGTATGGGGGCTGCCAACGCTTCCAGCAGTCGCTGAGCGATCGCGCCAGCTTGCTCTCTCGAGGGCAGTTCATCGAGCAGAACCAAGAACTCGTCGCCACCTTGCCTGGCTAGGACATCCTCGGTTCGAATGCAGCCACGAATGCGTTTGGTGGCCTCAATCAGCATTTGATCGCCGGCGGAATGGCCCAGCGAATCGTTGATCAGTTTAAACCGATCCAAGTCGATGAACAGGATCGCGAATTGATGACTGCCATTTCTTGCTCGGCGATGGGCGTCGCTAAGCATCGTGTTGAACATCGATCTGTTTGGAATTCCTGTCAGAGCATCGTGTGTTGCAAGAAAGCGGATACGGTTTTCGGCGTCCCTTTTCGCATCGAGTCGATCGAAGTTGCTGATGGCAAATGATACGTTTTCTGCGAGACGTGCCAATAGTTCGACGATCTCAGGAGTAAATATCCCCTCCTTGCTAGCAAGGAAGAGCAGCACTCCGATCGTTTCGTTGTTCTTGAAGAGTGGGAAGCTCGCACCCGCACGAGTGCCCCCGCGCTCTGCCAACCTATGCCAATGCATGGTGCCGGCGTCCTTCAAGAACTCATTTTTGACGCAGGGTTGTCTGGTGCGAAATGCCGTTCCTGTTAGCCCTTTGCCCTGCGGGTGGTCGGCCGAGATAGAGAAGGCGGTGCTGAGAATACGGTCTGCATTCTGTCCCCTTGTGGACACGATTTTCATGAAATGATCGTGCGGCTGGGCCAAAGCAATAGTGGTCGAGGTAAAGTGACCGCCCAGGACGGCCGCTTCACAAACGAGGTCGAACAGCTCTTGGCGCGATTCCGCGCGCATCATTGCTTCGTTGGTCTTGTAGAGCGCAATGTACATGCGATTAAGTTCAGCTTCTTTGCTCTCGGCTTGCCGCTGTGCGCGCTCAGCCCGTCGCTGTCGTGCCGTTCCTTCGAACCGTTCAAGAGCGAAGGCAACATTCTCCACCACGCGTTCGAGCAGGGTGCTGATCTCGCGAGTGATCGAACCCGCCTGCTCAAAGCAGAACAGGAAGACACCGATGCTTCGGCCGCGTTGAACCAGTGGAACGGCCAATGTGGCGCCTACGCTGCACGCGATTGAATGCTCTCGCCAGGGTTTTAGGGTCTCATCATGGATGACGTCGTTGCTGATGATCGGGCAGCCGGAGCGACAAGCTCGCCCGGCAAGTCCGTGGTCGTACATCGAGGCCTCATCAACCGAAATGCTGATTTGAGGAATGAAGCCCGTCTGGCTCGTGGCCGCGTGGACGTGCAGGGATCCGATTTCGTCAGGCATGAGAACAGCAGTAATCCGGATGTGACCGCCATGGACGGCCGCATCACAAACCTTCTGGTAAAGCTCGGAGCTGTTCTTCGATCGCAGAATGGCTTCGTTCGTGGCGCTCAGGGCCGCAAACATGTGTCCTTGATCCATGACGTTCTCCCTGCTGCAAATGCTAGCGAGGAGGACGAAAGAATACGTTACCGTCCATGCTAGGAGAGACCAGGAGGCCGTTTATTTGATGGTAACGATCAATTGGAACTCAGACCGGGTCAGGTATCTCCGCACGCGCCCCAGGCCGGGGCAGGGGGCTATGGCCATGCTGGGCTCAAGCAACGCGGGAAGTAGGAAGGTCAATGGCTGACTTCTTCCATAACACCCGCGCAGCAAAGCCATTCCACCTCAACCTTCTAAAGATTAGGTTCTGTTGCATCGTGCTCACGATTTTTGGAGGCGCTTCAGACGGCGCAGCTCGCGGGGGTGCGGGAGGGGCGCGCCTTTCAAGCTCCAGATAGCGGAGCCAGCCAGGGCATTGATCAAACTACCCAAGGACGGCAGCCTCAGGGATGCTTGGCTTCTCACAGAGTAGCCTCACACTGCATCATCAGCTGCAAGACGCCCGATGCATTTAAGGATAAGCCGTGGTCTAAATTGCGCCACGCTGGCTAGCACAGCCTTCTACGGCGCCGTCTGACCCGGTTTGGCCGTGGATACGGCAACGACTCTATTTGTCGGCCTCGCCTCGGTAGCGCCGGTTATGCCTCGTTGCAAGGATTGCGGCGTACGCGTCTCGCTTCGATTCCGTAGGGCCGGCCGCTCCGACGAGTCCCGACCGATTTTGGATTGCAGCTCCGCGAGATCGGTGAAGACATCTGCCTGGCGG
>NZ_JBBIAM010000156.1:0-19594 GCF_054185185.1 Bradyrhizobium sp. UFLA05-153 | reverse complement strand
GCCTAGGATGACACTGAGCCATGCCAGGCCGGAACTGTAGAGTGCCGGGCTTACTCTGACGGTCGTCTCCGAGACCTTAAACGGAGAGCCATTCTGGCAGGTGAAAATATAGAGTTGGGCTTGCTTCCAAGGAGCGCCAACCACGTCGGGAAAACGCAGATTGACAATCGTTCGGTCCTTTCTCATTAGGCCCTTCTTAATGAGAGGATCTGTATCGGCTGCTTGTCTGGTCCTGACGTCGGTCCTGTCGAGGATGACGGGGCTGGTCGTTCCGATGTCGAGGGCGCCGAAGTAGTACTCAGTCTCAGAGAACGGTTCGTCGAGGCCGACGTCGACCGTCCCTCCGGTGGGAAGCAAGAAGGTGTCCATGATGATGCGACCACCGATCTGCCGCCGCTTGTTGAGCAGTTCGGAGCCGGCGTCCTCTTCGGTAATGCAAACGTCGCGAGGGTCGTATTTCTTTTTTGTCGGCTGAGCCGGTTTTCCGGGCGTGGCTTCGGCGGGCGCGGGTGGATTGGTGGACGCCTGATCATTTTGTGGTGCCGCGCCTTGAGCATGAGCGACGAAAGCAATCAGAGACATAAAAAGAGGTAGGCCCAAGAACATGGGCAAGCGCGATCGCATTTTGCCGCTCCAACCTTTGGAGTTTTGCGGAATTGTAGTCGTCGTGCCTCTAAACGGCGCTTGTATGTACCCGTATGGCTTCAATCAGATGCGGCTTCAGACCGTTCTTGGCGATGAAGACCGGCTGGTTGGGATTGTTGCGGGTCGGCGGGCACTGCGGATTGACAAACCAGTCATCACGGTGGGGGACGTCGTCCATTCCCACCGCGAAGATATCGACGGTGTCGCCGTCGATGCGAAGCCTCAAGAAATTATTGTACTGGCCGAGGCGCAGAGCGCTGAAGGCATCATTCCGATTCATCCGCATCCATCGGCACGTGATGAGTAGATTAAGGCCAAACAGGGTGCTTCCGACAAGAAAACCGACAATGCCCATCTCGCATACTATCCGGACGAGCCAAAGCCATACGTCGAACCATTGCCCAGGAAAGAGCGGTGCCGCTTCGTTCCAGAGTCTGAAGAGGTGAGCCGAGGTGAGAACTGCGGCGGCCTGCGCGAACGAGTGAACCGCACTGCTGATCAGAACTCCCGGACCGGTGGATTTCTCCTGGTTGACGGTGTAGCCCATGAGTGCCCATGCGAAGATCGCCGTGACAATGATGTAGATGTCCCATTCATCGCGAAGGGTGATCGCAATTCCACAAAGTCCGTAGATGGCTCCCATCAGGAGCGAGAAATCCCAGTTCTTGAAGGCGAAGAACACATTCCGCCACACAAGTCGCTTGCAAATGCTCATTGAGGGATAGCAGGCAGGTTCCTCTGGCGTTTCCTTGTTGGCGGACGGAATTGTGCCGAGCTGAAGAGTCTTCCTTGTTGCCAACCAATCGAGAGTGACGTTTTTCTCAAGGTGATGGGTGGGATGCAAAAAGGCGCCGCCGCCGCCCGACGTGATGAACTGCGTCCCATCAGTGGCCTGGTAGCGGCTGTAATGATGGGTATCGCCCGAAAGAAGGATGGGGACGGAGTGGCCCTTTGATGTGCCGTCAGACTTCCTCGCTTCCAACGCGAGCCCGACCGCGAAGTCTGTGATGCTCCACGATTTGCTGTTCGTATCGGTGTAAAGCCAGCCAGGTTCGGCGCTGCAGATGATAATCCTGGAGTTATCCGGCATGTTGGCCGCGATGCGGCTGAAGTAATCGGCCTGCGGCTGATCCATATCGTCGGCAAGCTGGATATCGGTCGCCCAGAGCCACCAAGTGTCTGTTAACTGGACCGCGAAGTAGCTGCGGCGCTGGTGGCTGCGCCAACTGCCAAGGTGCCAGTGTTTCTCCCGGCAGAAGAATGCGAGAAACAGGTCCAAACCGTCATACCAATCGTGATTGCCAGGAATTGCAAACACAGGGACGCCTTCATCCGAGTGACGGTCGGGATTTGGAGAAGCCCAAGCATAAGGCTGTCGCAGTTGGTTGGTATAAGCCTGCCGGCTAGCTTTCGGATAAACCTCGTCGCCACCCATCACGAGAAGCTGGCCACGTGGCAGAGTGTGTTCTCCGACGATCATTTCTTTGCGGGCAAGCAAGGAAGCCATCGCATACGTACTATCGAAGCCATCGCCAAGATCTGCGACGAAATCAAACCAGACGACGCCGCCATGTTCTGACGTCAGCTTTTCTTTAAGAGCTGTGGCGCGTCTCATGTGTTCACTAACTGGGACCGTGTCCAAGGCAGCTATCATGAGCCGGCGATCGGCGTACCGGCCGAAGATCGACGACAGGATCACGTTCTTGAGCAAAGCCAAGAGGAGGCTAGGGCTGAACCAGTGAGCCATGCGGGGAAAGCGCTCGTAGTCGTTCAGCGGCGGCACGGCCATCCAAATTGCTCCCGTGTGAAATTTCTAAATCAACTCGTGAAGCGTAACACGCGAGTAGGCACCTGCAACCAGGGATGGCGATGTTTCCACAGAGGTTGCATGACTAGCGATCGTTGTATGATTCCGATCTAGCTAGGAAACGCCATGGGCCAAGCCGTAAGCTGGATGACGTGTTCGTGTCGTGCGCCAAATTGGGACTCCCGCGAAACGAGTTGAGACCTGACGTGAGCACATTTCTGAGAACTTCGCTCGTTTCTAGGGCCGAGTTTTGGAAAGCGTTTTATGAGCTCGGCGCAGTCTACTTCATTCGTGACGTTGATGCTGACGCCATCAAAGTGGGGCCCCTGTCAGTTCATTGCTAGAGTTCTTCCGAACATGCTCGGGTATCGCAACTGTGGGATCAAGCGGCCACGTCGCCCTTACGACCGTGAGTCACAAGGCTCCGGTTTACGGCCGACTCCTCGTCATAGGGGGCCTAATCGGTCTACCGCTTCGACATCCCACCGAAGCTGCTCGTCCGCGGCAGATCGCGGAGCCGACCATTGTCAGTCTCTAAAATGCTGACTGTTGGTTAAATCCGTCAAAAAAAGCGTTCGGGCGCAGAATACGCGCGTTAGCGCGTCGGCATTGGCATGAATTCGCCGGAGCGTTTGTAGTGATGGGGCTTGATGGTGTCGTCTGCATCCCGCGCCGCTGTCTGCAGCCTGAGATGGGTGATAGAAGCAAGGTAAGGGCGAGGACAACGACAAGATCAAAGCTTCAGCAGGCGCGCCGGTACGCAATATCTAAGGCACTCCGCAAAGCGAAGAGGCCCGGCATTGGAGGCGAATCCGGCCGGGCCTCTGAGTCGCCAATCCTGTGCAGGGGCTGACTGACGACGATCAATGATCGCACGGCAGGCTTACGAAAGCCTGACGGAATTGAGCTACTGCCGAGTTCAACTCGGAAACGCGGCACCTCTTTGGTTATAGGGACGGCCTGAGCGGAGAATCCATCATTTCTTTTTCCTTTGGGAGTCGGGCTGAGGAGCCGGAATTCATCGAGAACGAGTAGCGAAACGCCGAATTTCTGCGCGAGTTGCGTCCGCGAGATTATTCCGTATTGAATTATCAGTCCGATTGTCGCTAGATCGACGTGATGCCTGCGGACGGACGCGGCGGCCGAGCGAGGTACCGCTATCAGTTCGCCGCGCGATGACAGAGGAAATCCGAGTCATGCCCCTGGTCTTGCATTTCGAATGGGAGGAGGCGCCGGGGGCAAAGACTCTGAGTGACCTCGGCAAGGCCCGTTCCGCGCGTCAATTTACTGATGCTCCAGCCAAGCAAACAGCCCGTCAGTCGGCTTTCTATAGAAATCTTGTTCGTCTCGCCGAGCAAACAGGAATGAGGACGTTGCCGATCTACTTCGTAACCGTGGATGGCTTGGCCAAACGCATGGACTATGGATGCATAAAGATGGCCGAGCATGCTGGATTTATCGAGGAAATCGAAAATTCCGCGAGCGGTGTGGTTGAGACAGTGACATTGTCATGGAACCCATCGATCTGATGATCGGCGGAGCTGATAGCTGGTCTCTTTGCCGGAGATGGTCACCCAGAAGGAAAAGACATTAACTGGATCTGACGTTTGCGAGCGGTTCAGGTTTCGAACGCATCCCCTTCAGCGCGCCGACGTTCAAATCTGAAATCATTCAGCGTTCGAGAACCCCGACACTTCCTCCAATTTCGTTAGAAATCCGTGGAAGATGGATGCATAATTCTCGGATCATCTGCAAGAGCTGAGCCGCAGGTCCGCTGGCTGAGAGACTAGTCCGCGCTCCCATCCTCATGACACAGCGAGCCGAAGCATGGTTCTTCCCCCATTCCGCATCTTACGGAATACCAACATCAACAAGGACGCCGAAACCAAGCACGTTGTCGAGGTGCAGGCCGCCCTCGAAAGGGCACGCCATCTGCTCAAGAACAACCCCCGACCTTCGAGTTTCGCGGGCCAACAGACCTATAAGCCTTTTCCTAAAGAGGACGAGCGGTGAGGCCGCCGTACTTTTATCTCGGGGGTTTGAGGCCCGGAGAGCTCAACCACTCGTCGATGTGAGCCGTAACGTCGGCCTGCCGAGCCTTCTGAAGCAGCGCATCGCGCGCGGCTCCAGCGGCCATCTGGTCTGCTTTCTCTCGCGCCAGCCGCGCTGCTTTGTTCAGCCGTTCGCCCAGCGGTCTTTCCTGCTTAAACCGGAGTCGCTTCATGACACTTTCCACCGTGATTCTGCTCAGCGGTAGAACCCGCGATCGTAGACAAGGCTCCTAAATACAACGCCCAGGAAGTGAGCGCACAATTAACCTAAGATAATGCGTCGCCGTAGCCGTGATTGCCTTCTGCCCCGATCCACGAAGGCGGAGTGCTTGGCCGCCGGAAAGGTTGATGCAAAACGGACGCACCGCATTTGCATGCCGCGCCGCGCAACTGCCTTGATGGCGTCCTGTAAGCAGCACAGGTGCTAATGTGCTAGCGCAGCGTCAATCGGGGGCGGCTTTCAATTTTTTTGACGGCGACCGCGAAGGAATTTCGCTGCGAAGTGGAGCCGATGGCGACTGGCGGACCGGCGGCTATCTTGCCGGCCTGCAAAAGCTCATCGACGCCGAACTGAGCTGGGCTGCTGAAAATGCGCCAAAACTGGTTGAGGCGGCACAACAGTCCTTGAAGCGGCTGTTCCCTCTCCTGGTCAGCGATGCCTTTACCCTGCCGAAGGATCTCATCAATACGTCAAGCAGGGAGGAGCGTACACGGTTCTATCATCATGAATATCAAAACAAGCTCCTGGTCGGATTAGCCGAATTCCTACTGAAGTGTGCCCGGGAGCGCAACGAACGTCACATCATCGTCATCGACCGGGCGGCTGCCCTGTCCAATTCGGCGAAGAATCTGATCAAGCTGCTCGTCAGGCTGGACGACGATGCACGTCTGTTTCGGTTTGTCCTGATCGATTACGAACAACGCCTCTATTTTCCCGACGCCAACGAAGCCCATTTCGGCAGATATAGCTCGCAGGAACTGGGGCCGATCCTTGATCGGGATCTCGCTGTTGAGAAACAACGACAGATTTATGAGGCAAGCGGCGGAAATCCGCTGATCGCGGAGGCGTTAAGCAAATGTGAGGCAGCCGGATTGCCGGTCATCGGCTATCTCGACCCGATTGCGATCGTGGACCTCTATCTAGCCAGCTTCAACACCGGTGAACGCCACAGTCTTCTCAAATCGTACATCGAGTCAGATTGCACGACGCCTAATCTGATTGCCCAACGAAACTATGCAATCTTTGAGCACGCGACCGCAGATCATCTGCACGAGCAGCTGCACCGCGCTTGCCCGGATCGCTATATGGCGGGCGAAGCGCCGCTCGTCATGCTCCATGCGCTCTCGGTACGAGACAAATACAAGCGGCTGGAATTGCTCGCAGAACCGAGTGAGATCCTCCAGAGCATCGGCCTGTATGATCTGTGGTTTGGCTACTTCAGCGAAATTTTTGCTATGTCACTCGATGCTGTCCTGCCTGTGGTGATCGCGTCAAGCAGCGCGATGCTTGGCCTCGGCCAAATATTTGCGGCTGCCGCTCACACGCACATGGTTTCGTCAGTGGCTCCGGATCGAGCCGGTCGCCTTTCCGTGCTATTTCAATGTTGTACCTATAGCGACGTCGCAGGAAATGGCATTGTTTTCTCGCTTTTGGGTGATCGGCTCCCTTTCGGCATGATCGTGCTGATATGTACGGCGAGCGCATTTCTTGCTTTTGCGACCTTCCGTGGTCAGATCAGGGCATGCTCAAGTTTCGTGTCCTGTCGATCGATAGATCCGAGATCAACATTATGCCATGGGATCAGCTGTTCCTTTTAGAACAACCCTTTTCAGACCCGGCATTTCCCGGACAGCAATTCTACTGCTGGCAATGCTCGCTGCTGGAAGGGGTCCTATCCGCGCTTCCAAGCTGTGCTGCGAGGCTCGACGTTCGTCAAATTGCGTGGGCCAAGCCACGAGCCGCACTGATCGAGAGGCTCGGTCAGGATCATCAGTCCGCGCCCGTTCTCATTTTCGAGAAGGGAAGCCCTGCGCCGGAGAACGCGAAGTACGCGAATGGGTTTCGCCTATGTCGACGATCCGTTTGCAATCCTCTATCTTTTAGCTGTGCGCCACGGATTTCCGGCCGCTCATTCGTGAAGTGTCTGCCTTGTAAGCCCCTGATGGCCATCAACGGGCTGACGCCGGCAGTGACGCAGCGGGGAACTTCACTTGACTGGCCTGTTCGACCTCTCGAGTTGCGCCTTGAAAATGCGATAGCGGGTCATCCCGGCTGAGTATTTCTGACAGTACCCAGCTCCGAAACTCTTTAACGGCCCCCAAAGTTCGCGCGTGTTCATTGACAAACATGTAGATTGAGCGATTGACCGGCACAAAGCCAAACGGAGCCACAAGCTCGCCTTTCTCAAGGTTGCTTCTCACCAAAATTCGCGAGGATATTGCGGCTCCAAGCCCACTTTTTGCCGCCTCGACAGCCAGGGAAAATGTATCGAACACGACGTGGCGCGAGCCCCGCAAGCATATTGCAGCTGCACTGGCCCATTCGTTCCAAGCATCCAACTTGGCGGACTCGTGCAGCAGAGGAATAGACAGAATGTTTTCCGGGCTTTTGATTGCCTCGAGCGTAGCGGGCGCACACACAGGGCCAATCATCTCATTCGATACGTGCGCATCACGGACGGGAAGCGGTCGTTTCAACGGGCCGGAAACGAACAATACATCCACCGCGCCAACAGACAGCGAGTCTAGATCGGAATCGGTCTCAAAGACAAAATCAATGTCCGAACGGAGTTGACGGAACGCACCAATGCGGGGCAAGAGACTGTGCGACAAAAATGTCCTTGAGCACCCCACCACCACTGATTGTCCCGCATCGCGCCTTCGTAGTGCGTAGCATTCTTTCTCGAGCATTGTGAACGCGCTCGCACAGCTGCGCTTCAGTTGTTCGCCGTCGGATGTCAGCCGCACGCCCGAGTTATGGCGAACGAACAGTCGCCTCCCGAACCAATCCTCAAGGAGGCGCATCTGATAACTTACCGCTCCGGTCGTTATGTTTAATCGCTCAGCCGCCTTTGAGAAGCTTGGAAACTCGCTCACCGCCTCAAACATATGAAGGCTTTTCAGAATCGGTAGCTTGCGCATCTGACCTATTTCTTTCTCGCCTCTAGCTGCGATGGTTGTTGTTGGGCCATGCAATGTGCCCCGATGTTCTCCAGCACCGACAACCGATATTGCTGACTGGCGGGAATGCCTGACGCTGAGACCTCTTTCGGCGCCGGCCTGTCACGCCGAACTCACCGGCCTGGCTCCGCGCTTTCGACCAAATCTCGATTGAGGCGCCACAGGCGCTTCGGATCTTGCGGCCTCTGAGGTACGGTCGGCGCTGAGAAATGCCCGCTCAGCAGCGTGACATTGCTGCGCGATCTCTCCAGAAAGATGGAACGAAGTTGAGGTTGGAATAGCAATTCCTGGGCCAACGAGGCTCTGCGAAACGTCGGCGATCGACGAGATGCGGCCCGGATGGCCATACTGCATGACGACGCGGTAATTGGCGGTCTGTGTTCGAACGCCTCGCAAGCTGCGTGCCGGCTAAAGACTCGCGAGTTTCAGCCGCTCAGGGCTGCACGACTATGTCCGCTTGTCGACATTGGTTGCCAAGCAGACAAACGACAGCGTGTCGGCCGGACCGCCTGTCAGACAGCACCAGTGATTTCGATCTTCAGTGGCCAAGAACTGGACACAGCGACGCACCCGCCCGCCATCGTAATGCTTACCTCCTTATATGAGGTAGGTTCCTCGCAGTTGGCGTTATCGGGCAGACTTAGGACAAAGAATAGCACGTTAATCAGCAGCCCGATCGCGATCGAGCTAAGGGCGGTGTGCGTGGCAATCTCCGATTCGTTGACTGCAAGCATCTGCCGAATTGGACGAGCTCCTCCTTGCGAAACACACTAAGCGCGCCAACAAGCGAGCAAGGCGGGCCGCATTGTCGAGAATATCGATCGACGTGACGGGCAGGGCGAAGCTCGACTCACTCGTATGATGGCTGCGACCACCAGCGTCGCGGCCATTATTCTTTCGATAATCCGCAGCCCGGATCTGACAGAGCCGTCGACTTTAGGAAAGTTTCGTAGTGTTGACGACCCCACCTAATCGTGCCGGGCGCGCCAGTTTCTTTACCTTGTCGTATCAGGAGCCAACAACTTCAGACTCTTCACCTCCGCTGGATTCGGCGCGCGAGGAGGTTTGTTTGCTTCCGTGATGGTCACGACCACGGAAAGATTGTCGTCGTGAATCGCATCGGGAGGTACGGGCAACGAATAGATGCCGGCGTTCTGGCGCTCGCCCGGGCCGAAAGGCGAGATAGCGCCGAGTAGTTCGCCAGCTTGCGTGGTGACACGGACACGCTGACCGGGCGCAAGAGGTCCCACTTGCACCTCGATCCACGCGATGGCCCCTGGGGCAAGGGAATGGGGGAGCGTAAGCGTTCGTTCCATTCCTCCTTCCTCTGCCCCATAGGCAACGGATGCTGCGAGCATGAACACGATTACCCAATGGCGCACGGCCTACAGCGCTCCGATCGAGACGGCCTTGAGCACAGGGGTGGTCTCCTCCCCATTTACTGGCGTGACCCTTACGGCCAGATTTGCATTGGTGGCCGTGGTGGCAAAGGGCGCAGTGAGAGCGTGTAGCGTGGCGGGAAGCGGGACCGCAAAGGTTGCCTCGTGGGACATGCCCATGTCTGCCATTTGCGGGCCGAAAAACCCGACTGTTCCGGCATAATACGGGCTGTCAACGCCGAGATTTGTAGCGTCAGACGGTGCGCCGACGAATACGCGGAACCGGCGGGCGCTTGAGGTGCCCTGAGGGCGCATCAGCGTGACCTGCGCGACCAGCGGCCGCGGGTTATTGGCGTTGCTGCGCCCTTGCAATATCGCGGCCGGAACCTCAACCGAAGCGGCATTCGCCGATACGCGCGCGGCGGCCACCGGTGGCTTCTGCGTAGCGAGATCGGCAACTTCCGGTCCAACGAGTGTTTCGCCAAAACCCTTGTCGTCATAGTCGTAGTCGAATCTGTCAGTAGCGAGATAGTCCCCGGCCTTGCCGTTCAAGACATAGTCTCCATTGGCGTCTACAAAGAACAAGAACGGCTCATCCGACAGGGTTTTCAAGTCGTCGCCCTCGGGCAAATAGGGTTGATGGCGCGACTTCTGTTTGCGCGTCCACACGTCCCAGAGCCGATCCATATTGGAGTGGTGAAGGAAAAAAACCGGATCGACCGGAGAAAGGAAATTGGTCATGTTTCCATAGGGCCCAGGATCGAGTGGGCCTTGTCCGCCGATGCAATTGTGGACAAGATTGTGCGGCATTCCCTCGAGTACCGAAAAGCTCGTCGGCGCGCCGGTCGACGCTGTGTTGTGGGATGGGCTCTTGATGCTGTTGAAGCTAAGATAGTTCACAGGGTTGTAGAAATCAGGCGCCAGCAGACCAGCAGAGACAGTCAGCTTTGACACGGCCCGCGTCGTATCACCGTCGAGATGAGGATTGGTCTTTGACAGGTAACGCGCGCCGCAGGTCGGCGCGAAGCATTCGTTTCCTGCCACGCCCTTGCCGGTCACACCGAGCGGCCCCTTCCACAGGTCATCGAATTGCATATAGGTGCGCGCGGTGAGCTGACCCTTCTGCGCGGAAGAGAGGCTGTCCCAGTATCGTGAGAGCGTCGGCTCGATGAACGAGGTGAAAACAGCAAAATTTTCCGTATAGGGCTTGAAAACATCGCTCGTCGGCGACAGCACGCCCGCGAACATTTCGTCTGGTATTTGCGGCAGTTCCGTCCAGTCCCAGTAGGGCAGGGCGAAATCGGGGTCACCGCTGAGCGAGCGGATGGTCTGCTCGAAATAACCGAGATACCCACGATGCCACACATAGAACCACCAGTTTCCATGTGGACAGTCCAGGAGATGGACGAAGGCGTTGCGGAACCAATTGTGGGGATGATCGGCGGGCAGGCTTAGCATCGCTTCGACGCCTTTGGCGTAGCTCACGAGCGCCTTGCGCCCTTCAACGCTCGTGACATTGCATCTCTTGTATTTTGCTGCTGCAAGAGCCGGCTTGAAGGGAAGAGCAACCGCGGTGGCCGCCATCGCTCCCAGAAGCTCGCGGCGTGTGATTTGCTCAATTTGCATCTGTCCCTCCCGTGGTTTTCCTGTCGACGCTGTAGTCCCATTGAGCTTGAGGCGGGTAGAAAATTGGTGTCTGCGGGTCGCGATGCCAATCGTACTCCGCCGCTGCCACTGCGTTTTCGGCAACGGCACGTCCAGCCAGTCTCGACACCAGGTAGAAGCCGAGGTCCGTTCCGGCCGACACGCCGGCCGACGTCACGTAGCGTCCCGCGTCGACCCAACGCGACACGCTGTCCCAAAGGACCTTTGGTCCCTGCTTTGCCACCCAGGTAAAAGCGCCATGATTTGTCGCGGCCGGGAGACCAGTCAGCAGGCCAGCGCGCGCGAGCACCACTGCGCCTGTGCAGACGGAGGCCATGAGCTTCACCTTGGCGTCCATCTGGCACACCCAGTCGAGCAGCATCGCAACGCCTTCAGGATCGGCCTGTTCGTCGAGCAGCGGCCACGTACCCCCGCCACCAGGGATCATAAGGAGATCCGGTGGATCGGCGAGCGCCTGCTTCATGTCCAGGTCCGGCATGACTGCAGGGCCGTTGATGCTCCTCACCTTCTCGAGGTGACGCCCGATGAGCGTCGTTGCGAAGGGATAGGGTGACGGGTCCCAGTAGTTCTGGCCGAGAAAACGAGAGATGGTGAAGGCCTCGGCGAAGCCAAACACGTCGATCGGCTCGAAGCCTTCGAAGACGAAGATGCGGATCCGCTGCGTCGACGGTGGTGCCGTATCGAGCGAAGCCGCGCTCATGGCAATTCCCGGAACTTACCGTGAAACTGATCAAAGGAGAGATCCGGCTCCGTGATATTGGTGACGATGGTCAGCCGGTTGTAATCTTCGATGTGAACGACCGTCGTCTTGTCGGACTCTTGCCAGGTCACCAGGAAAATCCCGTCGGTGATCGGCTCGACCTTGATGGTAACGGTTTCCGATCCGACCTTGTTGCCGTTCTTGTCCAGGTTGTAGTAGGTCAGCGATGTTTCCGACGCGAAATCGAGCTCGACCTGAAAGGCGACGAAATCGACGAAATACCGATGACCTACTCCGGGAAATCCACATGCCATGGTACCACTCCCCATTCTTGGACGTCGCTGGTTTCGCCTCGTAACGAAAGCCCGAACCGCTTGCGGTTGGCGAAACTCCCTCCGGCGCAACCGTGGAAGGCCGCCCGGTCGCCGTTTGATCTCATGGCGCACTTTGCAAGGATGCGCTGATTGTCCGACAGCTGGATTCCAAGATGTGGAGCAGCACACGACGCAAAGGACGCACTCCTGCTCGAAACCGCACTGTCCAGCTGCCCCTGCTGGCTTTGAGGCAGGATGATCTGCTGACCCACACACCCGGCAAACTGGGATACATCTAGGCCGACTCGCTTTGCGCACTCAATGGCGGTTCTCTGTGGATCTCCGCCCGACGCTACACCGAATGCCCCCGGAGACGGTACTTGGCCGGATAGCCCGTCAAAGCTCATTTGAGGAACGAGATAACATGGCTTTGTACCATGGGGACCGTTGCACATCGGCTGGACAGTGGTCCCGGTGTTGACCAACTGAGGACGTGCAGGATCGATGCTCTGCAGACCCGCGCCGCCCTGGTTTTGCTGCATCAAGTAGTTGCCGATAGCGTCGCACGGTCCCGGCCCCAACGGCCCCATGCAAAGGGCGGTCCCCCTAGGGAGCGTTCCGATTTGTTGGAGTGGGTATTGCTGAGGCGCAAGTTGTTGCATCGCTAGATAGCGCCGGATCACCTGACACGGCGCCTGCCCGAGAGGCCCATCGCAGATCGGCCCGATACTTGGATGGAATGCTACCTCCTGCACCTGAGTTTGCGAGGCCACCTGCTCGATCAGAAGGAAGCGTCGAAAATCCTGGCAACGCCCTTCGCCGAGCAGTCCCTGGATCGGGCCGAAGATAGGGTCAACTCGAATGTGCTGTAGTGGGATTTGATCTGGCTGAAAGCCCTGAGCGTCGTCACCTTCCGAAATTTGGAAGACAAACAGAGCAAAGAACGAAAGCGCTGTAAACAGCGGCCTCATATCGCTCTCCAGGCACAAACGATGGTGAAAATCGATTGATCAATCGCAGTTACAAGTATGCGCAATGCTACCTTAGGTTAACAACGAGTACAAGCGCCCACATCGCCTGCGTTGCTTCACGTATCGTTAAAGTGAGTGCACACCGGAAACCTCTCGCTGCTTGCTTTGAGCGCAGGGGCCAGCGAACGAGCAGACTGTATGCGCATAACTACCGATTCCAGAGTCGGGACTGCACCACGCTTTTACATCACCGTTCGGTCTCTCTGCGGCTATTCTCTGTGCCGGAACGCAGCTTCTCCTCCTTACTTCCGTAAAACACGCATTTTGTCCTCGCGATCCTGCCTTCAACTATGCTTCCGTCACACGCGTTGACACTCATGCCAAGGGGGGACCTGGTCTCTTCGACCGTCGGGGGCGTGGAGGCGCGTCGGAAGAGCCGACCGTGCTCTATGCGCGAGCGCGCCGGCCAGGCGTCCCAGCCTTCAGTCACGATCCCTCGCACGAAAGAACTAAGGGCGTTGCCCCTAGCGCCTGCAAGGGCGCGCTTATGCTCGGCCGCGGCCGTTTCCCCGGTCTTCCGCGCTTACGCTTGTGCAGACCGGGAGATACCCTCGGGCCGCGTCCGTTTTTGCACTTGCCTCCCCGGTCTCGGCTTCAGCGCGGCTTTTGCGCTGAACCCTGTAACTCATGAAGGAGAGGTGAGGGTGTTAGTGTAAGTCCTCAGGCTTACTCATTCGAGACGTAGCACGAACGATAGGCTTTATGGCACCAACTTTGCCGCATTGATCTTAGGGACAGTCATTGGCTACGGTCGTAGTCGATCAGATGTATTCTGGCGCAAGGGGTGCTCTCTCACTCCACGCGCCAAATCGCATTTGGCTTGGCTCAGGAGTGGCCCATGTTCGTGCGCACCAACAAAGTCAGAACGTCCCGTCCCAACTCGCTTTCTGACCTCGGGATCACAAGCAGCTCCGATCTGAGCGTCAACTTGAGTGAGTTCACCTACAGGAAGGGGAAGGAGATTTACGGCGAGAAAGAACCCGCCGCGTATGTCTACCAGGTTACCAAAGGTGCGGTCCGAACCTACAAGCTGCTCTCGGATGGTCGACGCCAAATTGGCGCGTTTCATCTGGTCAGCGATATCTTCGGACTAGAGAACGGTGAGAGCCATCGGTTCACCGCAGAAGCGGTCGTGGAGACTACGGTTCGACTGATCAGGCGCACCAGCCTTGAAGACGCGGCCGAGAACGATGCGGTCGTTTCTCACAATCTGCTGAGGATGACCGCCCAAAGTCTGCAACACGCCGAAAACCATATGCTGCTGCTTGGACGAAAAACCTCGCTGGAAAAGGTCGCGGCCTTTTTGCTTGAAATGGACGAGCGATCCGCTGCGGCCGGCGCATTGTCCCTCCCGATGTCCCGCCGCGATATTGCCGACTACCTTGGTCTGACGCTCGAAACCGTTTCGCGCGCTGTGTCCCAGCTTCACAGACGGGGAATCCTTGATTTTATCGGAAGAAATCAGCGCGAGATCGTGATCCGCGACCGTCGGCAGCTTGCGAGCTTTGATTTGCAAAGTTAATTGGCGGGCGACTTTTTCGTGTCGCGAATGTCGCTCTCCCCGCTCACAGCCAGCTCAAGGGCGGGCATCAACTGCAGTCTACCCAGTTGTCGAACGATTCCTGGTCGTTGTTGGCGGCAGCGGTGTTTTCCGTTGATTCTGCGCTTGCGCCCGTGGCGAGACCGAAATAATGGTCCTATTGTCTTTGGTAGTTCCGAAGTCAATTTCAAAATGCCGCGAAGCGCAACTTTCCTAATTTCCATTGGATCGGTCTCTCGCACACGATCGCAGTCCGCTACGCTGTGGTCGAATAATTCAGCTATCGCAGCTGACAGATCGACGACGGGAAGGGGCCAACATAATTGCCCTAATGCTTCCTCAAATCGCTTAGCTTGCGCATGTAATAGCCCTGCTCCTCTATGGCCAACCTGATCTCATCGCTAATGCTGGCAACTCTCCTTTTCCTCCTCGGCCACTTCCCCAACGCGCCACTTAGCGGCAATGACGAACCCTGCGTGACGACCAACAAAGCACGTTTATCGTTTACATAAATGTCGAACATGATCCCTCCGAGCTGACAAGCTTATCGGTGCGGAGCGCCACTGGATAGCCCAGCATCGTCGGGGTGCCTCCATCGGCCTTCGGGAGTGGACCGCACTTCGACAATTTTGTGCCTATGCCTCCCATTTGGGAGGCGCGGCTCACGGCTTCGTCGCCTAGAAGGAAACGATTGGAAATGACGCTGCATTTGATGAACTCCAATTTTTGAAGAATGGAGACGGCAATGTCAAAGCGATTTTTATTTGCTGTCGCAGCAGTTTTGCTGGCGTGTGGCGGCACCACAGCCGCCGAGCTAGCCGTTTACGAAGTCACGGGTTTGCCGATCACGCCCCACCAGCTTGCGACGTTGGGCCCGGCCAACGCCGAGGAACAGGCGCCCACCCCCCGGCTTGCGCTGTCGGTGGAATGCCGGCATCTCCGCATCAGATCGCAGTGTTGACGCCGCGCGCCAAAGTGGGTCGACGGACCGCCGCTCCACAGGTGGCGAGAGGCGACCTCTCTCCGCAGTAAGTGATCTGGTGCGGCAACATTGCGCCGACAGGGCAACGCAACGACAGGCTAAAACTCGGCCGCAGACCAAGCAACTTCGGCTGCGCGAATTGCGAACTAAATATGCTTATGATGCTTGAGATACTTGCACTGCTCATCGCCATCGCGAGCGGAGAAGGATCCGCGGCCGCCCGCGATGAGGGCCAGTATACGACCTCGCCCATGAAGGGCTGGTTCGAAAGCCTGCGCAGCAAGAAGGGCGAACAATGTTGCGCCGATGCCGATGGCAGATCTATTGCCGACGTCGATTGGGAGAGCAAGGACGGACATGACCGCGTGCGGCTTGAGGGGGAGTGGGTAGACTCCCGATG
Source organism: Bradyrhizobium sp. UFLA05-153 (assembly GCF_054185185.1). Taxonomy (NCBI): domain Bacteria; kingdom Pseudomonadati; phylum Pseudomonadota; class Alphaproteobacteria; order Hyphomicrobiales; family Nitrobacteraceae; genus Bradyrhizobium; species Bradyrhizobium sp. UFLA05-153. The sequence continues at coordinate 3,900 of NZ_JBBIAM010000156.1, read as the reverse complement.
ATCGCGTGATCACCGTGCCCAATTTGGTCGGACGTACGATGGTTTGGCCTTTTTATTTGGATGGTCACCCGATCGTCCGCTGCTTTATGCCGGGAAGCATGACGTGAATTAAGTGGGCGGGCACCTGATGACGCCAAAAAGAGGGAGGGCTGAGTTGGGATGCTCTGCTCAGCCTTCAGTTCACCTGCTTTAGAAGGGACGGGATTTTGAAGGAGGCGGTATATAGCGCGACGGTTATCGGCGAAGCGGACGGTTCGCAAACGTCCTATTTTTTCGGTGGAGGAATCCACCGGCCCAGCGGTGGATTGACCGCGACACAACTCGTCGAATCGACGCATCGATAAGAGCGCGGGCCAGAAGTCTTTGAGCATGATCGCCGACCAGGCCCCCGGAGGATGTTACGTTTTCCTGAAGTGGGTCGCCGCATACCTTTGTGAGGAGGGGGGACTGCTCTCGAGACTTCCCGCTTTCGATCTGGCCTGAAAGTGAGTTACATTTGATCGCACGAGGCTTGGACGTATCGTCGCAACATCGGTTCTGATGCTGTCAACGAGCCTCACGATCTCTACGGGGGTACGAAGTTCCAGCTTTTTCATCATCCGCGCACGATTGACCTTCACCGTCACCTCGCTGACATTCAGCCTGATCGCGATCTGCTTGGCGAGCAATCCGTCCGCCACCAACGGTAAGATGTCACGCTCCCGTGCCGTGAGACCCTCGACACGTAGTCGGGCTTCGCGCGCGACGTGCTCGCGCTCCAGCCGACTTCGGTCGCGTTCAACGCCAAGCCGCACCGCATCATAAAATTCCTGCTCGCGGAAAGGCTTGGGCAGAAAGTCCACCGCCCCGCGTTTCATCGCTTCCACGGAGACCCGAATATCCGAAACGCCGCTGATAAATACGATCGGAATCAAGATGCCTGAATCGGCGAGTGTTTTCTGCAACTCCAAACCGGTCGGTGACGTGCCGGGAAAGCGAACGTCCAGCACTAGGCATGACGGGCCATCAGAGAGATCCTCCGTCATGAATTCGTCAATCGAGCCGAACAGTCTCACCTGAAGTCCGGCATCCTCGCAGAGGCTTCCGAGAGCACTCCTGATTTGCTCATCATCATCAACCACATAAATCGTTGCCGGGCTCGTACTCATGATCAAAAATCTCCTCGATAAATTCATTTTGTCGCGGGAAACGAACGGCGCCGGTTCCACGCGAAAAATCAGGCAATCATTCTAGTTCAGCGGCGTGACAATGCTGCGGGCCAAATTATAGCTATTGGATTTCGTTCCTGTGGCCGGCGCTTTGATGGCGGCAATCTACTCACGTACGCCTTCCTGCTCAGTAAAAGCAATGCTGCCAACTCTAGCTCCTGCTCGCGCTTTCGCAAAGAGGCTTTCCAACTGACCGAGATAGGACCGCCTCCGTGCTCATCGAAAACAGGCTGGCCTCCGAACTCAAAATCCGAACTGGCGAAGAATGGACACTGCGTGCGGACATCAGAGAACCAAAACTCGTTGCGCTAGTGTTGGAATTAAAGATAGATGCTGTGAGGCGGTCTCGCCCCAAGATCCGTGTGAGTGAAGGGGACGCTACGCCGGACTGCCGCTCCGGCTTTTTGGGGAAGGCGTTTCTCTGATGGCCAGATTGGATGGTCCAATTCACTCCGCCGCATGTGGAAGAAAAAGATCTCACCGACTGTCGTGTGCAGAAGGACGAGCGTTCGTGAGGCCTATCTGGTCGACGCCATTCTCCGCGTCAGCGCGCGCACCGTGATTGGCAAGCATATCCAGCGGGTCGTCCACTACGCTTCATCCCGCGAAGGCGGCCGATGACTGAATCACGAGAATGTTAGGCCGTGCACCAAAAACCTGGTGGTGCGATGCGACGGTGACCATGTCTGCTTTGCTCACAAAGCGACTGAGGTCGTGCAGCGATGCAATATATTGCGAAGTGCCAGAAGCGGTTATCAAGCGTCAGGGTGATGACGTCCGACCACTACCTATTAAATACTCCGGCGCAAATGTGACGTGTGGTTCAGGTCTGTGTAATGCCAGCTAAATCGTACTGAAGATTAGGCGCCTCTCGCGTCCTGCTCGCGTCGTTCAAAGGGCGGATGATCGTGTCAAAAAGCCGCGCAGTCTCGCAATCACACGCAGAATTTCGGAGGTGAAGGCAGTTAAATCGGGGGGCTTGGGCTTTGAAACCCAGTAAGCTGCCGGAGGACAGGGGGGGGCTGCGGGAGGGGCGCCTTTCTTGCGGGCAGGATTGGTGTCGCTCCGACTGAACAGTACATCGAGTTAGTAATCCGCGGCAGAGCGCGAGGAGTTCGACACGTGGGCATTCGCTCCTCGGCTGTAACGGGACTAGCCCTTTTACATTTCGTTGGATCTTAACAGTTGAGATGGTTGCTGCCATTGATGCGCTTTTAGCCATGCGAAGCTTGGAGGAAGCGCGTGATAGGCGATCTATTGAGTCGTCAAATGCTTGATCTCCAACAGCAAAGAGCCGCTTTCCGTCAGTTTCACATGAATCCTCCGGCGTACTCGAGCATCCTCACTGCGCTCGATTTAATTGGCTACCCTGCCATTTGGCTCGATCGAGACGGCTCGGTGCTAGCTGTGAGCGATAAGGCCTTACAGACCTTTGACGGTGACTTCACCGTCAGGGAGCGGCGCATTTGTGTGGCCGACTATCAATCGCGGATGAAATGCGAAGAGTTGATGGGGCGTGTCCGCTTGGTCTCCGAGGAGCAGGGACTTTCAGATTCGCCCGTCGTAATCAATCGCGCTAGTCGTCGGCCACTCGTGTTGAAAGCCATCCGAGGAGATTGGGCATCGTGCAGCCTACCTTGTGAGACGGGCGTTCTTCTTCTCCTCACGGACTTGGATGAAGTCCACGTCGTTTCACAGGCTTCGCTGATGGAAATCTTCGGCTTGACACCCGTTCAAGCGCAACTTGCGTCGTTGTTGGTGAGGGGTAAATCTCTGGAGGAAATCGCGCGCGAGATGAGGATCTCCTCAGGGACAGCACGACACTATCTTAAGGCTATCTTCGTCCGGACGGCTACAAGGAGGCAAGCTGAGTTGGCTTTGTTGTTGTCCCGACTTCGATAGTGCGATTTCAATCGAACAAGCGGCCTCATGACGACTCGTTCCCTGCATTTTTACGTTTGGCGGCTGATCGGTGGTAATCAGAACCAGACGATCTTCCCCCTTCAGCAATGAAGAGCGAGATCTGACTTCGGTCATTGTAGGGAACGCTTCGGGGGCCAATTCGATCTCGATCGAGAAAAATCCGATGATCAATCGGCAGATAGAAGGAGTTACGTGGTGTTTCACAAGGGGATCGCGCAGCTTATCGATCAGCTTGTCCGACAGCTGTCTTCAGCTTGCACCAGTCGCCACTTGCGAAAGACAAACGTGTGGTGTGTCATCGACCTGTTTTTCGACTCTGCGAGAATTACGAGAAGTGAGACGTTTTCAGCGAAGCAATTTCTTCCAACATAATTGCAGGAACCAAATGATGCGCGACCATCACGATATGCAATTCGAGGACCTTGCTCAGGTTCTTTGGAAAGCACGCTCCGGCGTTCAGCCGATCTCGGGGCGTGGCTGAGGCGGCTCCTGGAACAACGCTATCGATCCAAACGTCAGCGAGAGACAGCGCCGTTATCGAACAGCATGGCTCTCCCCGTTCCGTATTATCGCAGTCGACTATCAGCGTCTTCTTTGTCTTCTCGATTTCTCGGGCAGATGAAGCCGAAGGTTTAAACATGTCAGGTTCATGTATTATCACGAGATTGGCTTGAGGCGCATGAAGGTGGATATCGAGATGGAGGCGCTGGCGCTTGTCCTCTTGTTCAGCGCGACCGGGTTCCTTCTCTCGCTCGCAGTATCCATGTAC
>NZ_JBBIAM010000155.1:0-19656 GCF_054185185.1 Bradyrhizobium sp. UFLA05-153 | reverse complement strand
GCGCGAAGGGCGCGCGAGGGGTCGCACTTTGTGGGCTGAGAGCTTTCGCCTAGAGCCACCCGGCGCGGCGGAAGCGCCAGTAGAGCGCGCTGCATGAAATCAGCATCACGCTGAGCAGGGCGTAATAGCCGTACTCCCATTGCAGCTCCGGCATGTTCTTGAAGTTCATGCCGTAGATGCCGGCAAGCGCGGTGGGGATGGCGAGGATCGCGAGCCACGAGGCGAGCTTCTTGGAAACCGCCGTCTCCTGCGCCTGGCCGACCAAGAGGCTTGCTTCAAACGCGAAGGCGAGCACCTCGCGCATGGAATCGATGCGCTCCTGGATATTCCTGACGTGGTCGGTGACGTCGCGGAACAGCGGCTGCATGGTCGGGCGGACCATCGACAACTCGTCGTGCTCCAGCCGGCGGCAGACTTCCACCAGAGGGCCGATAGCATTGCGCAGCCGCAGCAGGTCGCGGCGCAGCATGTAGAGCCGCTCGATCTGCGGCTTGCTGATCGGCTTCGAGAGCACGTCGTCCTCGATCCCCTCGACCTCATCGTGAATGCTTTCGAGCACGGGGGAGTAGTTGTCGACGATGAAATCGAGGATGGCATAGAGGATGTAGTCCTCGCCGCGCGCCAGCGCCCGTGGGCAGCTCTCGCAACGTTCGCGCACCGCCGTATAGGAGGTCGAAGCGCCGTGACGGACGGTCACGAGATAGCCGTCGCCGACGAAGATGTGCGTCTCGCCGAACACGATCCGGCCCTCGAAGAGTTGCGCCGTCCGCGCCACGATGAACAGGGCCTCGCCATATTGCTCGATCTTCGGCCGCTGATGGGCGTGGTTGGCATCCTCGATCGCGAGCTCGTGCAGGTCGAATTGCTTCTGTACCGCGCTGAGCAGCGCCATGCCCGGCTCATGCAGCCCGATCCAGACGACGTGGTCTGGCTTTGCCCGCCAGCTCGAGGCTTCGCTGATCGCGATGTTGGCGACGCGCCGGCCGTCGACATAGGCGCCGGCCGCAACGACGCCCTCGGTGGAGACCGGTTCGGCTGGGGAGGTGGGCGACGACGGGACGTTCATGGCTTCAATCCCGGGCAAAATCGTTCGGCCAAAGGGCGGGCTATGGCCTGTGCACGGCCAAGTGAGGCTAGCACTGGTAAAATCCGCGTCAAATGGTTATGTCTCCTCACGATTTGGCCATTGGCCAGCCCGATTCCATTCCTCGCTTCGGAACTCAAAGCCATGAAAGCCGCCATCCTCGTCTTTCCCGGAATCAATCGCGAGCGCGACATGGCGCGTGCGCTGAAGCTGATCTCGGGACACGAGCCGGCGATGGTCTGGCACGCCGAGACGTCGCTTCCGGCAGGAACTGATCTGGTCGTGGTGCCCGGCGGCTTCTCCTATGGTGATTACCTGCGCTGTGGCGCCATCGCGGCGCGCGCGCCGGTGATGGATGCGGTGCGCAACTATGCGGCCAAGGGTGGCCTCGTGCTCGGCGTCTGCAACGGTTTCCAGATCCTCTGCGAGTCCGGCCTCTTGCCGGGCGTGCTGATGCGCAATGCGCGGCTCAAGTTCATCTGTCACGACGTGCATCTGCGCGTCGAACGCTCCGATACGCCGTTCACCCGCGGCTACAATGCCGGCCAGGTGATCCGCGTGCCGGTCGCCCATGGCGAGGGCAATTACGAGGCGGATGAGGAAACCATCAAGCGGCTCGAAGGCGAGGGGCGGGTGCTCTATCGCTACTGCTCGGCCGAAGGTGTCGTCGACGAGGCCCACAACATCAACGGCGCGGCGCATTCCATCGCCGGCATCGTCAACGACAAGGGCAACGTGCTCGGCATGATGCCGCATCCGGAAAACCACGTCGAAGACATCATGGGCTGCACCGACGGGCGCGGCCTGTTCGCCGGCCTCGTCGCGCATCTCGACCGCGCGGCGTGAACCTCATCACGCGACATCGCGACTGACGGAGGATTGTTCGAATGCGCGCGAAAACCCGCGCGCTCCGAACAACTTTGGATTGTCTCATCGCGTTGGCATGCTATCAAGGGTGTCAGCGCCATTGATACGCACGTCGGATTTCGCATGCCCGTTGCCCTGATCGTCCTGTTGCTCGAGATCACGCTCATCTGGCACGCGGCGCGCACCGGGCGGTTGCGGCCTTGGGCGTTCATCATCCTGATGGTGCCGCTGGTCGGCTCGCTGGCCTACATCATCGTCGAGCTCATTCCCGAATGGTTCTCGAGCCCGCAGGCGCGACAGGCCCGCCAAAGCTTCGCCAACCGGCTCGATCCGGAAAAGCGCTATCGCGAATTGCAGGACCGTCTCGCCGCGACCGACACCATCGCCAATCGCGCCGCGCTTGCCGAGGAATGCGTGAAGATCGCGCGGTTCGGCGAGGCCGAACGGCACTACGATCACATCCTGAAGCTGCCGATGGGCAACGACCCTGTCTATGCGCTCGGCAAGGCGCAGGCGGAATTTTCAGGCAATCGTCCGGCCGATGCGCTGGCCACCCTCGACGATCTCCAGAAGCAGTGGCCGGAGTACGACTCGGCCGAAGCGCATCTGCTGTACGCTCGCGCGCTCGCCGAGGTCGGACGCCTTGACGAGGCGCTCGAGGAATATCACGCCGTGTCGTCCTACTTCCCCGGTGCCGAGGCGCGGGTGCGCTACGGCATGCTGCTGCAAATGGTCGGCCGCACCGCGGAAGCGCGGGTGATCTTCAACGAGCTCCTGATCCAGATGCGCCGCGCACCAAAATATCTGCGCAATGCGCAGGCCGAGTGGCTCTCGATCGCCGAGAAGCAGCTCTCGACCTAAGCGCCGGTCGGCGGTGGCGCCTTCCGCTTCACCCGCTTGATCGTGCCGGAGAAGGTGAACAGCCTGCGCTCGCCGGCCATCATCTCCCCGCGCAGGAAGATCAGGGAGCCGCCGGCCCGGGTGACCTCGCCGGTGCATTCGATCAGCTCGCCCTCGTGCCCCGCATCGAGGAATTCGCAGCCAAAATTGACGGTCACGCCCCGCCCCTGCAGCGCATGGCGGCCGATCGCGAACAGGCAGTAATCGGCGAACGCCATGAAGCAGCCGCCATGAACGTTCTGGGACCCGTTGAGGTGCTTTTTCTCGACCCGAAAGGCGCAGCGGACGCGGCCGTCCTCCTCGAAACGGTGCCAGAAGGGGCCGATATGGTTCTCAAAACTGTCGCGAATCCAGGTCTGCCAGCCCTTGAATTCCCCCTCGGTCGCGACATGCAGGTCGGGGCGGTGGGGAGAGGTCGTTTTGGTCGGCTCGTGCAAGGAATGGGGCCTTCAAATGAGGGGTTTTTGCCCTTAGATCCGATCCGTCCGCGCTGTGCAATTCCTGTTCCCGCGGGCCCCTTCTGCAAAACTATGGACAGTGGGAAAATGCGCCTTAAAGGGCTTTTCCCAGGCCGTGGATGTTCCTAAGAACGGCCAGACCCCGCCGAAAGCGCCGAATCCATGCTCAAGAACGAACCGAAGATCACCCCCGAACTCGTTGCCGCCCACGGGCTCAAGCCCGACGAGTATGAGCGCATCCTGAAGCTGATCGGGCGGGAGCCGACCTTCACCGAGCTCGGCATCTTCTCGGCGATGTGGAACGAGCACTGCTCGTACAAGTCCTCGCGCATCCATCTGCGCGGCCTGCCGACGAAGGCGCCCTGGGTGATCCAGGGCCCCGGCGAGAACGCCGGCGTGATCGACATCGGCGACGGGCAGGCTGTCGTCTTCAAGATGGAGAGCCACAACCACCCGAGCTACATCGAGCCCTATCAGGGCGCGACCACCGGCGTCGGCGGCATCTTGCGCGACGTCTTCACCATGGGCGCGCGCCCCATCGCCTGCCTGAACGCGCTGAGCTTCGGCGCACCCGAGCATCCCAAGACGCGGCACCTCGTCTCCGGCGTCGTCGCCGGCGTCGGCGGCTACGGCAATTCCTTCGGCGTGCCGACGGTCGGCGGGCAGGTGCGCTTCCACACCCGCTATGACGGCAACATCCTCGTCAACGCCATGGCTGTCGGCCTCGCCGATGCCGACAAGATCTTCTATGCGGCCGCCTCCGGCGTGAACATGCCGATCGTCTATTTGGGCTCCAAGACGGGGCGCGACGGCATTCACGGCGCCTCGATGGCGTCGGCCGAATTCGACGACAAGTCAGAGGAGAAGCGTCCCACCGTGCAGGTCGGCGATCCCTTTGCCGAGAAGCTGCTGCTCGAGGCCTGTCTCGAGATCATGGAAAAGGGCTGCGTCATCGCGATCCAGGACATGGGCGCGGCGGGGCTCACATGCTCGGCAGTCGAGATGGGCGCCAAGGGCGACCTCGGCGTCGATCTCGATCTCGACGCGGTGCCGACGCGCGAGACCGGCATGAGCGCCTACGAGATGATGCTCTCGGAGAGCCAGGAGCGCATGCTCATGGTGCTCAAGCCCGAGAAGGAGAAAGAGGCCGAGGCGATCTTCAAGAAGTGGGGGCTGGATTTCGCCGTGGTCGGCTACACCACGCCCACCAAGCGCTTCGTGGTCAAGCATGGCGGCGACGTCATGGCCGACCTGCCGATCAAGGAGCTCGGCGACGAGGCGCCGGTCTATGACCGGCCGCATGTCCCCTCCGTCGCGCTGCCGGTCGTGCATGCCCGCGAGGTCGCGGCGCCGATGGGCATTGGTGCTGCGCTCGAAAAGCTGATCGGCACGCCCGAGCTGTGCAGCAAGCGCTGGGTCTGGGAGCAGTACGACCACGTCATCCTCGGCAACACGTTGCAGCGCCCCGGCGGTGATGCTGCCGTCGTGCGCGTACAGGACGGGCCGAAGGGGCTCGCGATGACGGTGGATGTGACGCCGCGCTATTGCGAGGCTGATCCATTCGAGGGTGGTAAGCAGGCGGTGGCCGAAGCCTGGCGCAACATTACCGCGGTCGGCGGCAAGCCGCTCGCGATCACCGACAATCTCAATTTCGGCAATCCGGAGCGGCCCGAGATCATGGGCCAGTTCGTCGGCTGCTTGAAGGGTATTTCGGAAGCCTGCCGCGCGCTGGATTTCCCGGTCGTGTCCGGCAACGTCTCGCTCTACAACGAGACCAATGGCCGGGCGATCCTGCCGACGCCCTCCATCGGCGGCGTCGGCGTGCTCGATGATTTCACCAAGTCCGCTTCGCTCGCCTTCAAGGCCGAGGGTGAGGCGATCCTCCTGATCGGCGAGACCCATGGCTGGCTCGGCCAGTCGGTCTACTTACGCGACATCTGCGGTCGCGAGGAGGGCGCGCCGCCGCCGGTCGATCTTGCCGCCGAAAAGCGCAATGGCGACGTCGTGCGCGGCATGATCCATGCGGGCACCGCGACCGCGGCTCATGACCTCTCTGATGGCGGTCTTCTGGTGGCGCTGGCCGAGATGGCGATGGCGAGCGGCATCGGCGCGCGCCTGCTAGCTGCGCCGACAGCGCTCGTGCCGCACGCCTATTGGTTCGGCGAGGACCAGGCGCGCTACATCGTGACGGTGCCCGAGACGCAGGCCGGCCTCGTGCTTGCAAAGATGCGCGGCTGTGAGGTGCCCTGCGTGCGCATCGGCACCACCGGCGGCGACGCAATCGCGATTGTCGGCGAGGCGCCGGTCAAGATCGAGACGCTGCGCACCGCGTTCGAGCGCTGGCTGCCGGAGTATATGGGCGCGAAGGTGGCGTAAGCCGCCACTTTCTCCGTCATTGCGAGCGCAGCGAAGCAATCCAGAATCCCTCCGCGGAGATAGTCTGGATTGCTTCGTCGCTTCGCTCCTCGCAATGACGAGCGATAGTTTGCTCTATAGGACCCTTGTCGCGCCGGGAATTTTCCGCAGCGCTGCCGTGGCGGCCCAGCTCAGGATTACCGTGAGCACGAACGCGATCGCCGCCTTGACGATCGCCGGCACGCTGACGTCGAACAGATAATACTGGATCCAAAGCACGATCGGGTAGTGCACCAGGAACATGCCGTAGGCTTCGCCCTGCATGCGGTCGAGCAAGGTCGGTCCCGGTGCTTTCGAATGCAGGAAGAAGGCGAGGATCGTCAGCAGGATCGATGCCGAGAACAGCACGAAGAACGTGCCGTAGATCGAATGGTACCACCACGGCAGATGAGGCGGATTGCCCAGGATCTCGCGCTTGACGAAGATCATGCACCACATGCCCGCGTAGGGGAGCAGGGTGACGAACAGCCAGCTCCATCGGCTTTTCGGTAACTGGCCGTCCGGACCCAGCACGCCGGTGGCCATGCCGGCGCAGCCGACACCGGCGCCGATGAAGAAGTAGGACGCATAGAGCAGGACGCGGCTCGCCTGCACCGAGAACGGCCCAAACTCGAACCAGTGATTGACGCCGTAATAGATCAGCATCGGGATGTAGGCGATCTCGGTGACGATCCAGAGCAGCAGCCAGAACCGCCACGGCTCCTTGAAGCCCGATTGCGAGACCCGGTTGATCGGAAACACCAGCGTCGACGAGACCCGGTAGAGCAGGCACGCGGTGACGTCGAAGGCGAGCAGCACCCAGACGAACCAGATCGGACCGCTTGGCCACGGGCCGACCGTCACCGTCTTCCACCAGAACGCCGGGAAGGTGAGATCGGAGCCGCCCTGCAATGCCAGCGCGTAATAGGCGAGCGGGATCAGCGTCAGCGCACAGATCGCAAATGGCAGGCCGAGCCGCAGCAGGCGGTCGCGGATGAAGGCCAGCGGCGCCTTGTGGCCGAGGCCGGGCCATACGAACAGCCCCGACAGGAAGAAGAACATCGCCATGAAGAACGAGTCATTGGCGAGCACGATCAAATCGAACCCGATCCACTCGGTCGGATCGGTGTGACCAAAATAGGTGTAGGGGATGACGGCGTGGTGCAACAGCACCACCAGGGTCAGGAACGTACGCGCCCGATCCAGCGACAGGTTTCGCGTCTTGCTCTTGGGAGCTGCGCTGACGTCCGCACCAGCCGTCGCCGTAGGTGAGATCGTTGTCATGGTCGCCCCGGTCGCGTCTTTCCCAGAACCGGATGTTGCCGCCGGGAACCTGATTCAGCAAGGCCTGTTTGGCAGCGCGGTCTCGGCCAGCGCACCGCACCAATCACGGAGGAACCGGCCGTTCTCCTATAAGTTTAGACCTCGCAACGTTTTCAACCGCCGCCTTCCCGGCGGCGCGGAGGTTTCGCGGAGCGGACGATGACGATTTTGAAGTGGGCTCTGATCTTCCTCCTGATCTCGATCGTGGCCGGCGTGCTCGGCTTTACCGGCATTTCGGCCGCGTCCGCCGACGTCGCGCGCTTCCTGTTCTACGTCTTCGTCGTGATCTTCCTGGTGCTCCTGGTGTTGGGGCTCACGATATTCAGGGCGTAGCTGAGTTCGTCATTTCGGAATGGTGCGTTAGCACCAGCTCGATGCTTCGTATCGCCCCGGAATGACGAGACTACCCGACTTCCTCGATTTTCACCTTGTCCGGATAGAAGGCGAGATGGCCGGAGATCTCCGTCATGGCGGGGAACGGCGTCTCGTAGGTCCAGATCGCGTTGTCCAGCGTCTTGCCGTTGGCCTTGACGCTGAAATAGCTGGCGTCCCCCTTGTAGGGACAATGGGTGACGCGGTCGGTCCGCTCGAGCAAGGCCATGTTGGTATCCTCCCGCGGCACGTATTGGACGGCCGGATACCGACCCTCCTTCAGGGTCAGCGCCTTCGCGGTGTCGGCGATCACGACGTCGCCCGCCGTCACGCGGACGCGCCTAGGGTTGTGAGTGATGGTGATGGGGTGGTCGGGGCCCGGAAGCTTCATGAGTTCACGCCTTTTTGGTCGATTGGCCGCGCGCGGCACTTTGTCGTGCCTTTATCCCGCTTGAGGGGGAAATATAGTGGCTGGAAGCGTGACCCAGAAGGCCGTTCACGCTAAGTTTGGGCCTGCCGGTCCCGGGGACCCCGGCAAGTGATTCGAAGGCCTGAATTGCGAAGACAGGAGCGAGAGCAGAATGCCAATGGACGCCCACGATATCGAGGCGATGATCAAGGCAGCGATCCCCGATGCCGAGGTGACGATCCGGGACCTCGCCGGTGACGGCGACCATTATGCCGCGACCGTGATCTCGGAATCTTTCCGTGGCAAGTCCCGCGTCCAGCAGCACCAGATCGTCTATCAGTCGCTGCGCGGCCAGATGGGCGGCGTGCTTCACGCGCTGGCGCTGCAGACCGGCGTGCCGGGAAGCTGATGTCGAATTGATCTTTTTGCCGGCGGGGTAGGCGATGGCTGCGGACAATCCACGCGGCGCGATGTTTCGTGTCATCGTGCCGGACCAGCCGAGCCGCGTGACTTATGTCGAGTTGTTCTTCGATCTCGTCTTCGTCTACGCCGTCACGCAGATTTCGCACACACTGCTCGGCCGTTTCACGCCGCTCGGCGCGGTCCAGGTCACGCTGCTGTTCCTCGCGGTGTGGTGGGTCTGGGTCTACACCGCGTGGGTCACCAACTGGCTGAACCCCGAGCTGACGCCGGTCCGCGTCCTGCTCTTCCTGATGATGCTGGGCGGCCTCGTGCTGTCGATCTCGATCCCGACGGCATTCGAGGGGCGTGGGCTGTGGTTTGCGATCGCGTATGCCTCCATGCAGGTCGGGCGGACAGCCTTCTGGCTGTTCGCAACGCCGCCGCACCGGATTTTGGTGCGGCATAATGCGATCCGCATCCTGGCCTGGCTTTCCGTCTCTGCCGTGCTGTGGATCGCAGGCGGGTTAGCGGAGGGAGAGGCGCGGCTGTGGTTCTGGCTCGCGGCCGTCGCCTTCGAATACATCTCGCCGGCCGCGCGCTTCTGGGTCCCGAAGCTGGGATTTTCCTCGATGGAGGCCTGGAGCGTCGAGGGCGGCCACATGGCCGAGCGCTGCGCCGGCTTCATCATCATCGCGCTCGGCGAGGCGATCGTCGTCAACGGCGCGACCTTTGGCGAACTGAGCTGGACCGGTGAAAATATCTCCGCCTTTCTTGCAGCTCTCCTCGGCAGCATCGCGATGTGGTGGATCTATTTCCACAAAGGTGCGGAAGCGGGCTCGGAGCTGATCTCGAAATCAGCCGAGTCCGGCCGGCTGGCGCGGCTCGCCTACACCTACCTGCACATGCCGATCATCGCCGGCATCATCCTGACCGCCGTGTCGGATGAGCTCGTGCTGAAGCACCCAACCGGACATTCCGATCTCAGAACGGTCTTGAGCACGGTCGGCGGTCCTCTGGTGTTTTTGGTCGGCACCATCCTGTTCAAGCACACCATCCGCGGCTTCCTCCAGCTCTCGCATGGCGTCGGCATCCTCGCGCTGCTTGGTCTCGGCTGGTTCGGCGGCGAGCTGTCGCCGCTCTGGCTCTCGATTGCGACGACGGCGATCCTGATCGTGGTGGCGGTGTGGGAGTCGGTGTCGTTGCGCGCGAAGGCCGAAGAGGCTGATTGAACCGCGGGTGCCGATCGGACGTCTAACCACGAGCCGTTCTTCGCCAGGGGATATCATTTATGCCCGACGTCTCGCGCCGTGCCGGCCTTGCCGGGGCGTTTTGCGCCTGCATTGCCGCGACGCTGCTTCCGGCGGCCCCGTCCCTCGCGCATGCAGGCGAGGCGACACCGACCGACATGTTGACGGGCATCTATCGCGAGGCCGTCAAAGGCGAGTACCCCGATTGGCTGAAGCCGCAGCAGCGGACCAAATTCCTCTCGAAGTCGCTGCTGGCGCTCTGGGCCAGGTGCGACGCCAGGAAGGCGCCCGATGACGACACAGGTCCGATCGATTTCGATCCGACCACCGACACAAATGGACTCGAGCTCGAGAGTTTCACGATCACGCGCCAGAACGCGACCGCCAATGCGGCGGTGCTCGCGGTGAAGCTGAACTACCGCAAGCCCTATTACCGGCCCGGCCCGCCGGCGGTCGTAACCTATGATTTCGTCCAGGAGGACGGCCACTGGCGCATCGACAACTTCCACACCACGAAATGGTCGATCCGGGAGATGCTGACGCAATGGCTGAAGAAGCAGTGAGCGGGCCAGCGCATCGCTCGTAACCGAATTTGTGATGTCCCTCGTCAAGGCTCCGACAGACATGGACCTTCCCGTCTTCCGATATCATCCCGATCCGATTGCAAGCGGCAGCATCGTTGCTTCCGAGGCGCAATGCGTTTGCTGCGATCAGCGGCGTGGCTTCATCTATATGGGACCAAGCTATTGCGAGGCGGAGCTCGACGAGGCGCTCTGTCCGTGGTGCATCGCCGACGGCTCGGCGCATGAGACATTCGACGCGAGCTTCGTCGACGAAGCGCTCTTCCCGGACGAGATTCCCCGCGAGGTCGTCGAGGAGATCGCCTTGCGCACCCCGGGCTTCTCCGGCTGGCAGCAGGAGCAGTGGATGGCCTGTTGCGGTGACGCGGCCGCCTTCATCGAGCCTGCAGGCCATGCCGAGATCCGCGCACGCCATCCGCAGCTCGAGGGCACGTTGATGATGCAGATCGTGCACGATCGCGGCGTGTCCGGCGACGCCGCGACGCGATTCCTCACCTCGCTCAACCGCGACCGCGGGCCGACAGCCTACGTCTTCCGCTGTCGCCACTGCGACAGCAAGCTCGCTTACATCGACTGTCTTTAGCCGGGCACGCGGAGCCGACATGAGCCACGCCTTCTGGAGCTGCTTGACCTGCCTTGCGATCATGACGTTCTCGTCGACCTCCGGCTTGGCCGACGAGACGGTCCTGCTGGAGGTCGAGCTCAAGCTGACGGATCGGGACTACAAGCCGCTCGCCGGCGTGCCGGTTCGCCTGGTATTCGGCACCGGGGATTGGCAGGCGCCCAATGCCGGCACGCGTGTCCTCTCGGCGGACGATGGCACCGCGCGATTTACGGCGCAGGCCGTCATCGACCGACGCTGGAATTTCAGCAATATCGGCTTCACACCATTCAGCATGCCGTTTCGTGCCGACCATCTTTTTCTTGCGGCCGAGCTCGAATTCGTAATTCCGAGACGGGACGGCGGGGATGCCGTTCATCAGTTTCTCTACACCGCCGATATCGATCGGATGCCGGACGGGGATTGCAGCACGTTGGATCTCGACAAGGTCTATGAAGCGGGGCCGGACGGCCGATTCACCCGGCTCGTCGGCTCCAACGCCGCCGGCCCGAATTTCGACGGCATGATCGAGGGTTGGAAGCTCGACAGCGCCGGATACAGGATGTGGGACTCCATGCTGACGCCGGTCAAGGATGTCCTGACCGGCACGCGCAAATGGCACCTGAAGCTCGGCTTGATGCGCCGGCCGAAGCCCGTTCTGGTGCAATAGGCTGGTCTGCTCTACTCCGACGTGACCAGCGCATGCACGGAGAACATTCGTGCCGCGTCGGTCCACGTCTCCCGCACGCGCCAGCCGGCACCGCGCGCCAGCGCTGCAAACCGCTCCAGGCTGTATTTGTAGCTGTTTTCGGTATGGATGCTCTCGCCGGGCCGGAATGAGAAGCTCGTGCCCAGCATGCGCACGGTCTGGCTCTTCCTGCTGATCAGGTGCATCTCGATGCGGTGCTGCTCGCGATTGTAGATCGCGCGATGGGTGAAGGCGGAGAGGTCGAAATTGCCGCCGAGCTCGCGGTTGATGCGGACGAGCACGTTGAGATTGAAGCGGGCGGTGACACCGGCTGCGTCGTTATAGGCTTCGTGGAGCACCCGCTCGTCCTTCTCCAGGTCGGCACCGATAATCATCAACGCGCCCTGGCCCAGAATCTTCCGCGCGCTCTTCAGGAATGCCTTGGCTTCATGCGGCTCGAAATTACCGATGGTCGAGCCCGGGAAGAAGCCGACCTTCGGCAGCGAGGCGACTGCTGGCGGCAGCTCAAACGGCGTGGTGAAGTCTGCGGCCACCGGATGGATGCCGAGCGAGGGAAAATCATGCCGCAGGCCGTTCGCCTGCCCGTGAAGGAAATCGCCGGAGATGTCGACGGGCACGTAGGCGGCGAACCTGCAATGCTTCAGGAGCAGGCGGACCTTGGTGGTCGCGCCGGCGCCGAACTCGACCAGTGCCGCATGCTCCGGGATGATCTTCGCGATCTCACTGCCGCGCTCGCGCAGGATCGAGAGCTCGGTGCGCGTCGGATAATATTCCGGCAGGCGCGTGATCGCCTCGAAGAGCTCTGATCCCGTCGCGTCGTAGAAATATTTCGGAGACAGCTTTTTCGGCTGCTGCGACAGATCTCCGATGGCGTCGCGGGCAAAGGCGGTGGTCTGTTCGTCAGGAAGATGGGCTTCGGCCAAAGCGCTGGCGTGCACATTCATGATACTCTCCTGAACGCGCTGTCCGGCGCGCGGTTGTCGTCGGATGAGAACTCAGTCGTAGTCGGCGAGGCGTAATCCCGTGAATTGCCAACGGTGGTGCGGGTAGAAGAAGTTGCGATAGGTGATACGGCTGTGCCCGCCTGGAGTTGCAAGCGAGGACCCGCGCAGCACCAGCTGATTGACCATGAACTTGCCGTTGTACTCGCCGAGCGCACCTTCCACGGCCCGGTAACCCGGGTAGGGCGAATATGAGCTGCGGGTCCATTGCCAGACGATGCCGAAGGCATCGTTGAGCTGGCCGGCGCGGGCCGCGACCTCCCATTCCATCTCGGTCGGCAGGTGTTTTCCGGCCCAGCGCGCGAACGCATCGGCCTCGTAATAGCTGACGTGGCACACGGGCGCGTTCGGATCGACCGGCTTGAGGCCGGCGAGCGTCATCATGTGCCAGCCACCATTGATCTCGCGCCAGTGGCCCGGCGCCTGCCAGCCCTCGTTGCTGACCGCGGCAAAGCCGTCCATCAGCCATAGCGGCGCGGTTCCGTAACCGCCGTCCCGCATGAAGGCGAGCCACTCGGCATTGGTGACGAGATTGCGTGCGATCCTGACCGGACCGACGAGCGCGCGATGCGCCGGCTTCTCATTGTCGAAATGAAAGCTGTCGTCGGCGTGTCCGATGCTGTGGATGCCTTCGTTCAGGGATAGCCATTCCGGGCCCGTCTTGTTCGAGGCCGGGAAGCGCCACTCGGGGTCGTAAGCGGGCAGGACCGGATTCTGCGCAAAGGCGTGCAGGATATCCGTGAACATCAGCTCCTGGTGCTGCTGCTCATGATTGAGGCCGACGTCGACCAGCGGCCTGATGGCGCGAAGCTTGGCCTCATCCGCCTCGCGGAAGAATCTTACGACGGCGGCATCGACGTGTCTCCGATAGGCGGTGACCTGATCGGTGCTCGGCCGTGTGATGTCGCCGCGGCGATGCCGGGCATGGCGTGGACCGGCACTGACATAATAGGAATTGAACAGGAATGCGAAGTCGGGATGAAAGGGCTTATAGCCCGGACAGTGCTCGCCGAGCAGAAACTGCTCGAAGAACCAGGTCGTATGCGCGCGGTGCCATTTCGCAGGACTCGCATCCGGCATGGACTGGATCTGCTGGTCTTCCGCGCTAAGCGGCGCGGCGCGGCGCTCGGTCTCGTTGCGAACCGCCATAAAGGCATCCACCAGCGCTTCGGCCGAGCTGCCGGAGAAAGGTGACGCAGGGAGCGAGCTGGCCGTTACGGAGGCTTGTTTCGTCACGGTTTTCTCCAGGTGGACAAGAGAACGTTGCAGGCGTAGCTCGGTTCCAAGAGACAGGTTCGTCCTAGATAGGGCCTCCGTTACGGGATAAAAGTCCTCCTCGGTGATGATATTAGAGCCATCAGGCTATAGTCCCGCCGCCCCCGAACTGGCAGATTTGGCCGCATGGCAGGGCTTCGTCGCCGCCATTTTACTTTGGATGTCCAATAGTTTGCGCTACATATTGGGGCAGGTATCGGGTTAGATGGCTGAGCCGGCCCGAAGCGATGAGGGCTCCGCCCCGGAAGGACATGGATATGAGCATCGAGGAATTCATCGACAGCGAAGTGAAGTCGAACGACGTGGTTCTGTTCATGAAGGGCACGCCGCAATTTCCGCAGTGCGGTTTCTCCGGCCAGGTCGTGCAGATCCTCGACCATCTTGGGGTCGGCTATAAGGGCCTGAACGTTCTCGAATCCGCCGAGCTGCGCAATGGCATCAAGGTCTATTCGAATTGGCCGACCATCCCGCAACTTTATGTGAAGGGCGAGTTCGTCGGCGGCTGTGACATCGTGCGCGAGATGTTCCAGGCCGGCGAATTGCAGCAGCTCTTCGCCGACAAGGGCGTTGCGGTCAACGCAGCGGCCTGATCCGTGGCGATGCTGACGCGCCGGATCGGTGGCGCGCAGTTAGAAGTCATTGTTGCCAACATCACGACCTTGAGCGTTGACGCCATCGTCAACGCCGCCAACACGTCGCTCCTCGGTGGGGGCGGCGTCGATGGCGCGATTCACCGGGCCGCCGGTCCGGACCTTGTCGCCGAGTGCCGCATGCTCCACGGCTGCAAGACGGGTGATGCCAAAATCACGCGGGGCTACCGGCTGAAGGCCGCTCATGTGATCCACACCGTCGGACCGGTGTGGAATGGTGGCACTCTCGGCGAAGACGATCTGCTCGCCTCCTGCTATCGCCGTTCGATGGAGCTCTGCCGCAAGCACGAGCTCACTTCCGTGGCATTCCCGGCGATTTCGACCGGTATCTACCGTTTCCCGGCGGACCGCGCCGCGCAGATTGCAGTCGCGACCACGGTCGAAGCTCTGGCCACGACCCCTTCCGTCACGCAGGTCATCCTCTGCTGTTTCTCCGAGCCAAGCGCCGTCTTGCATCGTGAGGCGCTGTTGGCGCACGGCACCGGCGATTGACGATGAGGCTGCCGGGCCGTCGTTCCGCTGAAGGACGTCTGGCCCTCCTGCGTTGGCTGCTTGTCTGCGCCGGGCTATTGGTATTCACCGCGGCTGCAGCGGCAGAAGACCTGCTTGCCGGACGTGAGCTCGATGCGCCACAGCTCGCGCCCGTAAGTGAATATCTTCGTGGCGAGGTCGCGGCCGGCAAGATTCCCGGCGCGATCCTGCTGATCCAGCAGCACGGCAGGCCCGTCGTCTACGAGAAATTCGGCCTGCGCAACGTCAAGACGGCAGAGCCGATGACGGACGACACCATCTTCCGCCTCTATTCAATGTCGAAGCCGGTGACCTCGGTCGCAGCGATGATGCTGGTCGACGACGGCAGGCTTGGTCTCGACGACGCTCTTTCGAAACACATTCCGGCCTTCGCCGATGTGAAGGTTGGCGTCGCGCAGCCGGACGGCAGCTTGCAGCTCGTGCCGCCGGCGCGGCCGATCACCATCCGCGACCTCCTGCGTCACACCTCTGGCGTCACCTACGGCTTCTATGGCGACAGCCCGGTGCGCAGGCTCTATGCGCAGGCCGGCCTGTTTGACGGGGATCCCGACAATGCCGAGTTCGTCGAGCGTCTGGCGCGATTGCCGCTGGCCGAGCAGCCGGCGACGCTATGGGACTACGGCCATTCAACCGATGTGCTGGGGCGGGTGATCGAAATTGTTTCGGGGCAATCGCTCTATCAGTTCGAGAAGGAGCGGCTGCTCGATCCGCTGGGGATGCGCGATACCGCTTTTTTCGTCGCCGACGATGCGAAGCGATCAATGATCGCAGAGCCCTTGCCGAACGACTGGTTCGACCGTCCGGTCGCTGGCATCAAGGAGGCGACCGCGCCGCGGCGCTGGGAATCAGGCGGAGCCGGCATGGTCGGCGCCATCAGCGACTATGCGCGCTTTGCGCAGATGCTGCTCAATGGCGGCGAGCTCGACGGAAGGCGCTATCTCGGGCGCGAGACGGTCGCGCTGATGACCTCGGACCAGATCGGCGAGGGGACCGGGATCGGGAAGGATCCCGAATTCTATTTTCCTGGCCCGGACAGCGGCTTCGGCCTCGGCTTTGCGGTGCGGACGGAAGCGAACGCGGCGCTGCCGGCCGGCGAATATCGCTGGGACGGCGTCGGCGGCACCTTCTTCTTCATCGATCCCGCGGACGACATGTTCGTCATCTGCATGATGCAGTCGCCGTCGCAGCGTGGGCCGATCCAGACCGAATTGAGGCGGCTGGTCTACGAGGCGATGGGGCGCTGATCACGCCCCGCGCACGATCTCGCGCACCTGGCCGATCGTTTCCTCGATCATCGCAGCCGTCACGTCCAGATGGGTGCAGGCGCGGATGCGTCCGTCCATCATGGCAAGCATCACGCCGCGCTGGCGCAAGGCGCCGACCATCTTGTCGCCGGGAACGCCGGCGCCGTCGGGCTTGAAGAACACGAGGTTGGTCTCGGGCTCCTGCACCTCGATCCCTGCGATCTGCGACAGCCCGCGCGCCAGCGCGCGCGCATTGGCGTGGTCATCCGCAAGGCGACCGACGTGGTGGTCGAGCGCATAGATGCAGGCGGCTGCGCAGACGCCGGACTGCCGCATCGAGCCGCCGAGACGCTGCTTCCACTGCCAGACCGCGTCGATGAAGTCGCGGGAGCCGGCGAGCACGCCGCCGATCGGTGCGCCCAGGCCTTTCGAGAAGTCGATCCAGGCCGAATCCCAGCCTGCCGTCATGTCGCGCGCGGCGATGCCGGTGGCGACAGTGGCGTTGAGCAGGCGCGCGCCGTCCATGTGGGTGGCAAGCCCATTCTGCTTCGCGATCGCGACAATCTCGTCAAGCGCCGCCTTCTTCCAGATCGTGCCGCCGCCGATATTGGCGGTCTGCTCGACGCTGACCACCCTCTGTGTCGGCTGGTAGCGCGTGCGCGGATGAAGCGCCTTACGGAACGTCTCAGGTGTGAACTGTCCGTCGGGGCCCTGGAGCTGCGTGATCTGGAAACCGCCGAGCGCTGCATGCGCGCCGCCTTCGCGCGCGATGATGTGCGCGGTTTCGTGCGCGAGGATCTCGTCGCCGGGACGGCAGTGCACCAGCGTCGCGGTGACGTTGCACATCGTGCCCGAGGGCATGAACACCGCAGCTTCCTTGCCGAGCAGATCCGCAACGCGATCGCAGAGCGCATTCGTGGTCGGGTCGTCGCCGACCTGCTCGTCGCCGACTTCCGCGCGCGCCATCGACTCGCGCATCGCAGGCGTCGGCCGCGTCTGCGTGTCCGAAAGCAGGTTGATGCGCACCGGCGGTGCTTTGGGATCGACGGGGGGAGGGGTGTAGAGCATGCGACGCCTCTTGGATTGGGACGGCCCTTGCCGGGTCTCTTAAACAAAAAGGCCCCGGTTTTGCCGGGGCCTTTCGAACTTCGTTATCAGCGCGAATAGAATTCGACGACCAGGTGCGGCTCCATCTGCACCGGGAACGGCACGTCGGAGAGGCCGGGGATGCGCGCGTATTTCGCGGTCATCTTGCCGTGGTCGACTTCGAGATAGTCGGGGACGTCGCGCTCGGGGAGCTGGCTCGCTTCGAGAACGTGGGCGAGCTGCTTGGAGGCTTCCTTGACCTCGATCACGTCGCCGACCTTGAGCTGGTAGCTCGAGATGTTGACCTTGCGGCCGTTCACCTTGATGTGGCCGTGGTTGATGAACTGGCGCGCGGCGAAGATCGTCGACACGAACTTGGCGCGATAGACGACCGCGTCGAGACGGCGCTCCAGCAGGCCGATCAGGTTCTCGCCGGTGTCGCCCTTCAGGCGGCTCGCCTCGACATAGATGCCGTGGAACTGGCGCTCGCTGATGTTGGCGTAGTAGCCCTTGAGCTTCTGCTTGGCGCGGAGCTGCACGCCGAAGTCGGAGAGCTTGCCCTTGCGGCGCTGGCCGTGCTGGCCGGGGCCGTACTCACGGCGGTTCACGGGGCTCTTCGGGCGGCCCCAGATGTTCTGGCCCATACGGCGATCGATCTTGTACTTCGCCTCACTGCGCTTAGTCATCGCGTCCTCTTGATAGAGTTAGGTTGGTTTGAGGAAACGCGCCCTCCTGTGTGACCGGGAAACCCGGCACCGACAGGCCCCATCCCCAAAGCTTCAAGGGACAAGGCCACGGGTCGCGAAACGCTTCGCGGGCCGAAACCGGCCCGCGAGCAGGCGGCTTTTAGGTGAAATCGGGCCGTCCTGTCAATCCTTTACGTCGCCACAGCTCGGATCGGCTTGGGCTCCGCAGCCTGCCGGCTGCCGCGCAATTCGGCAGCGATTTCAGTGTTCAGGACCTGTTCCAGCCGGGTCAGGACCCGGGCGATCGGGGCGGCATCGGTAATCCGGTGATCCCAGCGCAGAACGACATTGATGGTCTGGTCCGACTCGGCCACCCCATAGCTCAGAATGAACGGTCCGGGCGTGATGGCGTGAAGCTCGCCCCCGCCATAGGCCGCGACCGAGGTAACCGAATAGCTGCCGAAAAAGCTGGCGCGCTGGCGGCCGAAATTGAGCCCGATCAGCCAGGCCAGCCGGCGCAGCGGCAGCGGCAGGTGCATCGCCAGCATCATCTTGCGAACCATCGGCACGTCCCGGAGCGGGGCCTCCTTGGCATGCCGGATCAGGACGTCGATCTCGGTCAGCGCCAAGGCGTCCGGGCCGGCGATCCGCTGCGCCACCACGCATTCCTCGCCGTCCACGACGCGAGCGACGGCCACCATCGCTACGCTCTTGGGCAGCTCATAGAAGGTCGGCCACGGCCATTTGGCGTAGAGGGTGCGCAGGATCGGCTCGTCCCTGGCGACGAGCGCGAAGGCCTTGACGAAGATCGCGGCCCAGCCAGCCGGCACCTTTGCACTGGCGCGCGCCTCGAGCAGGGGGCGGATCTGGAGCGGCCGCGACAGCGAGACGAAGGGCACGCCCATCGAGGCGTGCATGAGGTCGAAGACCATGCGCCGCAGCAGCGAGATTTTCTTGGGTGTACCGCGCATCGTCCTCGGGTTTCCGCGGGCTCAAACAGGTGTGGCGAGTCGGGTCTTCGGCCCGCTGCCCTGATCTAGCATGAACCAGCCGGGTTGGAGCCAGCGGGTTCGTGAATCATCGCCTTCTCAGGCTCAGAAGAAGGTTCGCAAATTTCGGTAAAATCATGTCAATTCAATGCCTTAAATGGCTAATTTGATGTAGTCTGCAACCGGCTTTGAGAAGCGCTCGAAGACCGGCCTACCGCCTGATTCCCTCGAACGCCGCCATGATGCCGCGCTGGAACAGCGACCAGTCGAAGCCGAGCGCGATGGCGCGGTAGCCGCGGTCGATCAGGCGATTGGCCTGCTCGGCGGTGCGTGCTGCCCCGCCGATCGGCACACCGCTTTTGAGGATGCCGGCCTCGGCCCGGGCGATCAGTTCCAACAGCTCGGGGTCGTCCATCTGGCCGCGCTTGTTGATTGAGGTCGCGAGATCGCCGGGACCGATCACCGCGATGTCGATGCCGGGCGTCGCCATAATCTCGTCGATGCGGTTGACGGCGTCGACATGCTCGATGGTGATCATGCAGAGCATCTCGTCGTCGGCTGAGGCCATGTAGTCGGGCATCGACTGGCCCCAGCGGAACGGCGCATGGAAGGGACCCCAGAGACGATCGCCACGCGGCGGATAGCGCACGCTGCGCACCGCCTTCTCGGCTTCCTCGCGGCTGGTGATCATCGGGAAATTGATGCCGAAGGCGCCGATGTCCATCGGGGCCTTGGCAAGCCAGGGCTCGTTGGCGGCGATGCGCACCAGCGGCGTGCATGGCGTGCCGGTCGTGGCGGCGATCATCGCATGCGCCTCGGTCAGCCCGATCGGCCCGTGCTCGAGATC